>JAYUZN010000797.1:0-4392 GCA_043751755.1 Bacteroidota bacterium
CGGCATTATGACAGACAAAAAAGGGTAGAAATAAGGTAGTGTAGAATTGGGTAAAAATATTTTTCAAAAACCTCAAAATATATTTGTTTTATCCAAAAAGAGTCGTACATTACCCACGTTTTTGTTGTATCGCCCATTTCCCTATAACAAAAGACATACTTATGCCCATACTTGATAACAAACGGATTTCCCCGTTTTTTATATTTTCGCTCACCATTCATTTTTTTTTGCATTTTTTTTTATGAAACGAAGTACTTTTTTGGACAAATTCTTGCCATTCGTATCGAGACACGCAAGTGTCGAAACGCAACCCTCGAAACTACATGTATGTGTAGGGGGGGGGGATATTTTGGGCAATGTTGCTGAACCTTTTTATGCTACCTGCTCAAATGAATGAACCACTTTCCCCCAATGGACTTTTTGACGGGGTGTATGACAGGTTTGGAACCCCGCATGACTTGAGAGAAATCGTAGCTGATAGCAATGCTGCGCCTGTCAATTCCAATGCGCTCGCCAAACATTCTCAAACTATCTGTAGCAATACGGGCTACTTTGAATTGTGGTTTGAAGATGGCTGCGGCATGACAGACTTGAATGATCCTACAGAAACTGCACGCAGAGATGTTATCTGCCAAGTTTTTAGCGATTTGGCAGCCTTCATTATTCCAGCAGACCCTACTACAAAAGTGCGGATTTGGATTCGCGATTTTGATTTCAGCAACCCAAGTGCATCTCCTGATGTATTAGGGACAGGAACGCCTTATTACACTTTGGCGGCAGGGCTAAGCAATGGTTCTATTTTGGATAACCAAATATGGAAAACCATCAATTCGGGGATTGATGCATATAGCGACATAGCTTCTCCAGTGGTCGTAAATAGCAATATCAGCCTCAACTACTATCATGGCTGCGTGGCATTTGATTTTAACAATGGTGTGCCATTCCATACAGATTTGTACAACGCACCTGGGGGAATCTCTGCGGATTTATATACGGTTGCTTTGCATGAGATTTGTCATGCTTTGGGTTTTCATTCATTAGTAAATACCTCTTTCCCACCCCTTCCAGTGGCAAATGGGACGGGCTTGAATGGCTTGAATCTCTATAACCGTTTTGATACCTATTTGCAAACTCAAGCCAATCAAAACATGATTGACAATACGGGAAATTGCCAGATGTATGGGTATTCGTATGCTTTGCCAAATACCAATTTCCTACAACCGAACAGTCCAAGTTGCGGCACGAATCTTCAGTTTGCAGGGAATGTAAATCAAGACGCATATACGCCGAGTCCTTGGGAAATAGGGAGTAGTTTGAGTCATTTAGATGATGTATGTCATACGCCAAATGGATATGCTAACATGGGAGAGTATTATGTGATGGCTCCTAATGTTATACAAGGACCGCTTTCGCAGAAACGTTTTCTCAAACCTGAAGAAAAACAGGTGTTATGCGATATTGGGTATCGGGTAAATGGCACTTACGGAAATGTGCCTCATAGTAGCTATGTGAGCTATACAGCTGGAGGGTGTGGGCAAAATTTGGCAGGGGTAAATGATGGGCTTGGACCGAATAATGCGTATTTATATGTTATCCCATCAGGCAGTACTTCTTATACTTTTGCTACAGGGCAGCAAATTTTGGGCAATGATTTCACTTCTACTTCAGGCGGCACGAGCAATTTATCCTTTACTTGCTTGCAACCTATTATGGGAGGAGGTGCAGTTTCGGTAACAAATGGCACTGCTCTTACTACCAATATTACTTATACACCTTGGGTAGCAAGTGGGCTTTGTTTGCTACGTTATATTCCTGTAGATAATGTAACGGGGAAGGTGGGAAATATTACCTATATATTTATCATTCGTGAAGGGCTTTGCGATGCATATACGCCTTGTAGCCTTGTTCCAAATGGGGATTTTGAACTTAATCAAGGTTGTGGTCCCTTAAATCTGGGCGCAATTCCTGCTACAGTTAGTTGCTGGTCAGGGACGAGTTTTACGCCTGATATATATATATGGCAGGTTGTTCTACTCTATGGGCAAACACAGGAGGGACATATCCTTTGAATGGGCAGAATGTCCCAGTCTCGGATACGCACAATGGCTTTGCCAACGGAAATTCAAATTACATGGGCTTATGGGGGGTAAATAGACCCTCTGTAGGCATGTCATCAGAGTGCATACAAACACCGCTCTCAACCCCGCTTATTGCTGGGCAAACTTATACCCTCTATTTTTGGGCGAGAGTAGATAAACGTTTTTTTAGTACTCAACTACCTACCACCATGCAAAGAAATGTGCCTGCCTGTATCTCCTTTTATTCCTCGGTCAATCCATTGATAGCTGGTGGCGGAACTACAAATGCTCCTTACAATGTGCCTGGCTGTACCTTACTGAATAATGGCAGCGTTAATCCTAATATGAGAACTTCTTTTATGGTAAATAACAACCTGAATAATGGCAATGCTTTCTTTGGAGATTGGCAGCTTTTCAGTCAGACTTTTACCTACAATGGGGTAGGTAATGCCAATTTTCTACAAATCACGTACGACCCTACTTTATCCACAGTAACGCTGGGAAATACGCCCGGAGGCTATGCGGGCTATGTATTGATAGATGACGTAGTTTTGACACAAAGTGCGCCTTTTACCTTTGACTTGCCGGGTGAAATTTGTCCTAATACAAGCTTAGTAAACCTAAATACATACGCATCTCCTCCTGCCTCGACCATTACCTTTACGGCAAATCCCGGAGCAGGCGCATTGGTAACGAATGCTTCAGGCGGAACAGATTTTGTGGCGGCAAATGTAACGGCGGGAATTTATACAATTACAGCAGCTTATACAGATGCTATCGGCTGCCTTTATTACGGGCAAGATGTGGTAGCAGTAACGGGGGCTACGATTAGTAAAACCATTACAAACCTACCCGCAGCAGGGAATTTTGAGCCTGGAGATTGGGTAAATTTCCAAATTACGGTTAGTAATCCCACTGGGAGTCCAGACATGACAGGGCTTTATATCTCAGATTTGCTGCCCGAAGGCTTGCTTCCTGCTACGCTTACGAATCTGGGCTGTGTACTTACTTGTACATTAAACAACCTTAACAATACCATTTCCTCTAACACCTTCAACTTAGCCGCAGGAACAAGTAGGATTTTGTGTTATTCGATTCAAATAAACCCCAATATTACTTGTGCCAAAAATATCGAAAATTGTGCAAGTCTGTTGGTGGATCCGCTTGCTAATACAAATGGGAATGTTTGTGCCGAACAAAGTTGTGTGAGCTTTTTGGTTGTGCCACCTAATGCACCTGTCCCTACAGTGCTTACAGGCAATAATATCAGCTTAGATGCTTTGGTTACAGCAAATGCAAATTATTTTGTGGGGACAGCTGGCAATATCCAGTATTTTCTGATAGACGGCATTTTCCATATAGATAGAAATGTAGATATTTCAATATTCGACTACTGCGATTTTTTGATGGCACCAGGTGCGGAAATTATTGCCCATAATACCTATAACATTGACATCCGTAATTCGGCTTTTCATGGATGTGAGAAATTATGGAAAGGGATTACAGCTGAATTAGGAAGTGCTGCTACAGGAATTACTAACCTTCGTCTTGAGAATGACATTATCGCTGATGCTGAACATGGCATTTACATTGATGACCATACAGGTATAAGGGTTCGTAACACGCAATTTTTGAACAATTTGGTAGGAATTGAGAATATCCCCATTCCTAACAATATCAATAATGGTTTTATGAAAGTAAATACGTCTATCAGTTTATTTGATAACCTGTTTGACGGGGCGGGTCCGCTGCTTCCTACATACCCTGCTCAAACAAGTGTAGTAGGCACAAAAGGCTATGCAGGATTAAATCTGTTTGACCTTATAACATTAGATATCAGTTCCTCATACACTTATACGAATGGCAATGTATTTCGGAATCTCAACAATGGCATCCGTACCCGCAGGGTAAATTCAACTATTGGGTATTGCACGTTTGAAAATATATCTTCTGACCCTGTATATAATGCGCCAGCTTCTGCATTTGCCTTAGGAAATGGCGCAGGAATCTATGCAAATGGGGGGAATTGGGGCGGATTTTTGATAACGCAAACGGGTTCCAACTTATTCCCTCATAGCTTCAACAACTGCGACTTTGGGATTTATACACTCAAAATGAATAGTACTATCAAGCAAAACATAATGCACAACATGGGCGTAGGCTGCTTAATCCACAGACCAGATTATTCTACGGTGAACATTGAGAACAATACGATATATGCCAGAAATGTGGGAATCGAAACCTTAGAAACGTATGACCCATTTCTGAACATAACCTTGTATAGCAATACTATCTTTATGAATAATAACGCAGG
>JAYUZN010000798.1:0-4830 GCA_043751755.1 Bacteroidota bacterium
CTATTAAATGGGGAAAATAGGGAAGATATCTCTTCAGTCAAGGGCTTGTTAATTCATAAAAAACCTTATGAAGACTTAACTTTAGCCATTGATTATTTAGGCGCAATGCGGGCAGAACCTGCTTATGACTATCCTTTTTCAGAGGAAATATATTCCAAAATTGGCATTAAAGGACAAAATGCCTATCCCATTTTAATTCAAGATTTTAAAAATCAGCAGAAATTAATTCCGCAAGTAAGTGAATGGTATAAGCTAAATTTTGAAGGTTGGAAACTGCTCGTTTTAGAAAATAAAACCATAACAGGTATAACACACCAAGTCGCTATCACACATTCCCATATAAATGCAGTCAATCTTAAACAAACAGGACAAGGGATTTACCAAGTTTTGCCCTTAATTGTACGCTCTTTTATGAAAGAACAGGAGCCTACTCTCATCATTATAGAAGAACCTGAAACGCATCTTCACCCTGCTGCCCATGGCAATCTCGCAGAAAGATTGGTGGATTCGTATAGAGAAGACAATAACAAACAGTATTTAATAGAAACCCATTCTCAAAATTTTGTGTTGAGAATGAGGCGATTAGTGGCAGAAGGGAAATTAAATAAGGAAGAATTGGCGATTTATTATGTGGATTTTGATGAAGTTACAAGTGAAAGTAATTTGATAGAGATAGAAGTAGATGAAGACGGAGAAGTAGAATGGTGGCCAAGCGGCATATTTAACGAAAGTTTAGCAGAAGTTATTGAACTTAGAAAAGCACAAGATTCAAAATGATTTACTCTTTTTCAAATACGATTTTTGAAAATCTGGACGATGAAAGCCTGGATTTATTGGATAAAATTTGGACTAATTCCAAAGATAGGCATTTGCTATTTATTGCTAATAATCAAAATTTTGATTCGATTAAAAGTTCAGAATGGTATAAGAACCTAAGAACAAGTAACCAAAATCAAATAGACAATCAATTTGTTGCAAGTGCGCAATTAGGCAAAAAAAGAGCAGCCCTCATGATTGCGCATAATGTTGAAAACACATTTTCGCTTAAAGAGGCATCAGAAATGCTTTGCAAGCCTTTTACAATTATCCTTGAAAACATGGAATATGATGCACATTTTATTCAGGCAATCATCGAAAACTATAAGAAAGAAGGGAGAGAAATCAAGAAGCATTACAATAATGGCTGGTTAATTTATACAAATGGCGGCGGAAATAACATTCCAAATGTCATTAATGGCATGAAAAATAGATTTGAAAAAAACAAAATTCAATACCCAAAGAATAGTATTATTTATCTTCGTGCTTTTGTTATAATGGATAGCGATAAAAAATATCCTTCTGAAGCTGAAGTAGCAGAAGATAAAATCGCATTATTGAACTTTATTAAAAATAATGTTCCTTACCACATTATGCTTAAAAGAGAAATGGAAAATTATCTACCTGATGCCATTTATGCTGAAATTAGGGATAATGAAATCTATAAAAAGGCTTATCTTGCGCTTACTCCCATTCAAAAGGATTTTTTTGACATAGAAAAGGGATTTCCAGATAAAAATTTTAACCAATTAGAAACGAATGTTCAACGTTTGTATGAAAATGTGAATGATACAGCTAAAAATATATTCAGAAAAGGGGGCATTGTTTTCTATAAAGAAGATGGCAAAAAAGATAGCTTTAAAGCAAAGTTTTCAGCCCTGTTTCGCTCAAATAATATAACAAGAGAAAATTTAGAACAGAGAACACAATCCACAAATCTTGAGGAATTAAGCCAAATCCTCCAAAAAATAAACGAATTATTATGAACCATAATATTAGGATAAAAGTAGATAGCAAGCGGCTATTTGATTATATTAGTGATTTTGAAAAAGGCAATTTACAGATTCCTGCCTTTTCACGAGATTTTGTATGGACAAATGAAAAAAAATTAGCCTTATTTGACAGTGTAAAAAAGGGCTATCCTATAGGCTCTATTCTGCTATGGCAACCAGATTTTGAAAAGGAAGAAGATTATGAGAAGCTTGGCACAGAGAAGTTGGGAGCTTATAATATGCCAAAACGTAATTATAATTCTTTTTATGTTTTAGACGGAGTACAACGCCTTTCTACCTTAATTGGCTGTTTGATTCATCCAGAAAAAGCAAAACAAAAAGGTATTATAAGAGATGAGAAAGAATGGGAAAAAGAATGGAAAATAGTCTATAATTTAAAAAATGGGCTATTTGAAATAAATCGTTCAAAAGGTTTTGATAATTTAGCGTTTTATCAAATTCCCGTCTATAGGTTGATTGATGGAAAAGAATTTTTCAGTTTCCAAAAACAATTAAGCCTATTTGAAGAGAATGAAAATGCTATCGAAAAATATATAAATAAATATGAAGAAATTAGTTTAATTTTTCAAAATTATGAAATCCCTAATACTCAAATTTATAAAGCTTCTTTTTCAGAAATCTTAGATATTTTTCAAAGGCTCAACTCTACAGGCGCACCTATTACGGCTGATTGGGTCGTTTCTGCGCGCGCTTTTGGGAAAGACAAAAGTTTTAGGCTTGGAACAGAGATAGACAAACTACTTGAAAATGACTTAAAGCAGTTTAATTTTCAATCCCTTAAACGAGATGTCATTTTAAAATGTATTACTAATTCTTTTGGAGACATTTATTTTGACCAAATTGCTAATAATAACACGAGAAAATTAGAAAACTTAGTGGATAGAGATGACTTTATTCCTACGACCCAAAAAACATTTATTGCCATTCAGAAGGCTACGAAATTTCTTTTTGAAGAATTGTTAGTCTTAGATAGTAAGTTGCTACCTTACAATAATCAGCTTATTTTCATGACTGATTTTTTCAATCAAGTAGAAAACCCCAGCAAAAAGCAGTTAAAAACGCTCAAAAAATGGTTTTGGATAAGCACTTATGCAAACTATTTCACGATTTATAATTTGAGTAAACAACATTTGGCATATCAGCAATTTCAGGAATTTATGCTTGATGAGGACACGGACCCTGTTTTTTATGATACAACAGAACCATTTTCTACCTTAGAATTTCCTGCCAAAATAGAAATGGGAAGTGTGCGCAAAAAAGCACTTGCTTTGTTTATGCTAAATTATTCGGTAAGGGGCGAAAATATCCTCAATAGTCCAAGTGTTAAAGCAGAAGATATTGAAGGTTGCAAAGAATACAAGTTGTTCAAAGAGGAACAAATGGCTGAAAATGCGATTTTTATAATGGAAAAATTTAATGTTACAGATAACTTTCCAAAAACCTTAAAAGACCTCTCTTTTATGCTTTCTACCGAAAATAAAAATAAATATGAAAATCTATTTATTTCTGAAGAAATGCGTGAAGCCTATAAAATAAAGGATTTTGAAAAGGTATTAGCAATTAGAAAAACACTCATCATCTGCGCAGAAAAAACCTTTGTCGAAAGCTTAGATTTGATTTATACTCCATGAAAATATACCTCATCTCTGGCGAAGACTCTGGCGACTTGCATGGTGCAAACCTCATTTTGGCACTTCAAAAACGTGTGCCTGACTTGCAAGTACGGGGCGTAGGCGGCGACAAAATGCAAGCCGCAGGCATGTCGCTTGTGGCGCATGTGAGAGACATTAATTTTATGGGTTTTTGGGAAGTTATCAAGCATTTGGGAACGATTAGAAGGCTTTTTAAAAAAGTAGAAAAAGACCTTCAAACCTTTGAACCTGAAGTAGTTGTGTTGATTGATTACCCTGGATTTAATTTGAGAATAGCTCCTTTTATCCAACAATTAGGGATAAAAATTATCTATTATATTTCTCCGCAATTATGGGCATGGAAAAAAGGCAGAGTGAAAAAAATCCGTAAATATATAGACAAAATGTGTGTTATTTTGCCGTTTGAGCAGGAGTTTTATGCCAAAGAAGGCGTGGAAGTGGCTTTTGTAGGACATCCTTTATTAGATGAGATAGCCAAAAATAAACCTGAACATAGCAAAAATAGCCATTCTCAACCTTTCATTGCTTTATTACCTGGAAGTCGCAGCCAAGAAATTCAAACTATATTGCCTGTCCTGTTAAAAGTAGCAACGAAATTCCCACAATATTCGTTTGTAATTGCAGGTGCGCCGAGCAAAACGGCTGATTTTTACCAAAAAATTTTAGAAAAAGAAGGGAATCTGGCGAATGTTTCCTTAAAAATGAATGAAACTTACGCTATTTTGGCAAATGCTGCAGCAGCTCTTGTAACTTCGGGTACGGCTACGTTGGAAACAGCTTTGTTTCGTGTGCCACAAGTGGTGTGTTACAAAGGTTCTTTTATTTCTTATCATATCGGAAAATACCTTATTCAAGTCAAATTTATTAGCCTCGTCAATCTGATTTTGGGCTACAAAGCCGTTACAGAGTTGATTCAATACGATTTTACGGCAGATATGCTGGCACAGGAATTGGAAAAGCTGTTTTTGCCTGATTTTCGCCAACAAATGATGGCAGATTATGATACTTTGCACTTGAAATTGGGAAATGTGGGAGCTTCGGAACGGGTAGCGGATATTATTTCCTTACAGCTAAGGAAATATGAGTAAAAGGCTGTTAATTACACATTTATAGAGATACTAAGAACTACGGAAAAGTATATATATAATTGAATATCAGTTATTTGTGTTTAATCCCGTAGGGATGGCATATTTATAGAAAATGATTGCCCCCCACCCCCTCTTATAAATATTTCGCTCCTACGGAGCTATAAGAGCGTGGCATTTGGGCATTTCTATAAATATTTCGCCCCTACGGGGCTATCCAATCTGCAATGATAATCTGTTCAGAAAAGATTTCCGTAGTTCTTA
>JAYUZN010000799.1:0-8537 GCA_043751755.1 Bacteroidota bacterium
TGCTCCTGTTGATGGTGAAAATCGAAGTGTAAAATCGCCTTTTCTGCCGAAATATCTGCCTCACTTCGGATAAAATACGTGGGCAATTGCGGCTCGCACAACTCTACCAAATGCGAAGTATTTGAGCTATTTCTGCCTCCTATAACAATAGCAAGGTCGGCAGGTGTATCTAACAAATGCTGCGTAGAAGTTTGATTATTTTTGGTGGCATAACAAAGCGTGTCCCTTGTATTTCCTACATGAATTGCCTCATTTTCGCTGCCATATTTTTCCAACATCAGTTGTCTAATATATTGGGCAATCTCTGCTGTTTCGGAGGCAAGCATGGTTGTTTGATTCACAACTGCCAACTTTTGCAGGTGCAAAATAGGGTCAAACCCCGCCGAAGCAACTGCCCGAAAATAGCTTTCAAAATCGGAAATAGGGCGTTTTCCCGCAATGATTTCGCCCAAAATATGTGCCTCTTTCATGTCTTTGAGGACGAGGGTAGGCGCGAATTGCTGACTATAGGAGAAAGTAGCCTGCGTTTCTTCATGCTGAAATTTGCCATGAATGATAATGGAAAAGCCTTTTTTGCCCAATTCTTCTGCCCGAAACCACACATGTTCCACAAAACGGCACATAGCGTCCCAACGTTTGAGGTCAATGCCTTTTGCCTGCAAAATAGCTTTGTCCTGCACCGTTGCCCCAAAAGCAGGAATGACGACAATGTCATTTGCTTGCAAGTTTTCCCAAGGAATCAGCTGTTTTCCGGTAGAAGTTTTGATAAAAAGCAAGCCTCTACGCGCCAAATCCTCATTTATATAGGGGTTATGAATCAACTCACTAACCATATATACAGGCTTTCCTGCGTTTTCTTCAAGGGCTTGATACGCCATTTCAATGGCATTTTCGACTCCTTTGCAAAAGCCAAAATGCCTTGCTATGCGAAATTTTACTGCCCCAAAATCTAAGGTTGTAGGCGTATAATCCCTCTCTCCCTGCCGCATTTCCTTTATCATGCCCAAGAGGACGCTGCGATACAAAGGTGCGTATTTGCCTAAATCGTATTGTTTTTTGAGCGGACGAGAAGTATATTCTTTCATTTAGGTAAAAAAAAGAAGATTTATAAGTTTTTGGTATGATTTTAGTGCAATTTCTGAATTGCTTTTTAGGCGACTTTTAGAAACTCTGTTATATATTCACTTTCCATCTTTATCGTTATGTTTAAACAATTATTCACGCTACTAGTTTGTTTTTGCGGTCATTTTTTAATGGCGCAACCCGAAGATGTTATTTCTGCGCCTTCTCGCATGAAACTGCCGCCTTCTGCTAACAACAGCGCGCCGAAAGAGGAGCCTAAAAAGCCTGAAGGGAATCAAAGGAATGTAGAGCCTAAAAAAAATAAGGCAGAAACGGCTCCTATCATTTCTGCGGAAAAAGAAGAACTCCCTGCTGCAAGTAAGCCTGTTTCTGCAAAAACAGCAACTCCTGCGACTGCGCCAACTGCTACAAAGGCAACAACTTCTGCGGCAAATAACACAGTTCCTCCCAAAACTGTCCCTCCTGCGACTACGCCCCCTCCTGCAAAGGTAACAACTTCTGCGACAAGTACTACTCTTCCTGCAAAAACAACAATTCCTGCGACTACGACCATTCCTACAAAGGTAACAACTCCTGCGACAAGTACTACTCTTCCTGCAAAAACTGCAACTCCTGCAAAGATAACCACTCCTGCGGCAAATAACACAGCTCCTGCAAAAACCGCAACTCCTGCGACTACCACCACTCCTGCAAAGGTCGCAACTCCTGCGCCGAGTAGTACTCCCGCTGCAAAACCTACAACTCCTGTAAATAACACAACTCCTGCAAAAATAAATAACACAGCTTCAACAGGCACGATTCCTGCGCCAAAAAATATTCCTCCCAAAGAAGTAATGCCCGTCAAAAGTCCTGCACCTGTGAAGTTGCCTGTTTTGCCCAAAAAAGATAAACTTGTGATAACAGAGCCTTCAGAAATGTATATTGTGAAATTGGAGGCAGGTTGGAAAGTCGGGAGCATGAATGGGGAAACGACAGTTGTCGAATATTTTTTGTTTAAAAATGGACAAAATATGGATAATTTTACCGAAATGGCGGGGATTACGACTTATAAGGAGTTTTTTGCGCAAAATGTAGAGCAGATTTCAGGGGATTTTATAGAACAGATGAAGCCCAAATATGGCAGAGCAAAATATACAGAAGTGGATAAAAATGTGTATGGCGATAATGCGTATATCATTTTTATGATAGAAACAGAAGACTATAACAATACAAATAAGCCACAATCTATTATTCAACACGTTGTAAAAGGCTTGGATTATGTGCATACGGCGTATTATATAAGTGGTACAGAAAAAATGCCTTCAAGTGAGAAGCGCAAATGGGAACGCCTGTATAAGACGGCTGTTTTGGAAAAAGTGGAGGCAAGTGAATATCTTGCTATGATTGGGGCGGGGGAGTAAATACAGTCTCCCACATCTCCTCTTTTTTTTCCCCCATCAAGCCCTTCCACACCAATTTCCCCTCTGCCAAGCCCCAAATCAAGGCATTTTTGGGCAGGTATTCTATATCATGGCTCACACAAATAATTGTTTTTTCCTTTTCTAACAAAGTAGGTAAAAATTCATACAACCATTTTTTGTTGTAAGGGTCGAGCGACTGTGCGGGTTCGTCTAAGAGCAAAATCGGCGTTTCCTGT
This sequence comes from Bacteroidota bacterium, assembly GCA_043751755.1. Classification (GTDB taxonomy): domain Bacteria; phylum Bacteroidota; class Bacteroidia; order J057; family J057; genus JAAFHL01. The sequence continues at coordinate 2,720 of JAYUZN010000799.1, forward strand.
ATCAAAGCCCTTGCAATCGCCACTTTTTGAAATTCTCCGCCCGAAAGGGTTTGAATATTTTGGGAAAGAAAAGGGCTTAATTGCAATAAATCTATGTATTTTTGGGCAATTTCATGGTCTGTTGAGGTATAATTTCCTAACCAATTCAGATAGGGAAAACGCCCCATGAGCAAATAATCCCATGCAGACATCTCGAAATACAGGGCTTGCGACTGAGCAACAAAGGCTATCATTTGCGCCCGTTTATGGGCAGAAAGGTCAGAAAGGGGCTTTCCCAAGATTTCAATAGGGCTGTTTACAGGCTCAATTCCTGCGAGGCATTTTAGGAGGCTGCTTTTTCCGCTGCCATTTCTGCCAATACAAAAGTGGAGTTTCCCTTTATCAAAAACAGCAGATACATCACGAAGGACGTATCTGCCGTTGCGTAGCAGCTGTAGGTCTTGCACCTTAATACTCATCTTCATTGAAAAGGAAGTCCTCTTTTGAAGGGTAATCTGGCCAGATTTCTTCGATATTGTCGTAAGGTGTGTCATCTTCGGGCAGTTCCTCAAGGTTTTCGATGACCTCCATAGGCGCGCCGGAGCGTCCTGCATAGTCCAACAACTCGTCTCTTGTAGCGGGCCAAGGCGCATCTTCAAGATATACAGCAAGTTCTAATGTCCAGTACATAGTATTTAATTGAGATTAAAAATGATGTTATTTTTTGGGAGTGCAAAAATAGCCTTTTTTTTTAGACTACAAATATAATTTATGATTTTTTTTTTGCATAGTCTTTTGAGGCTAAGGTTAAGCCTAAAGCTTCTACTTTTAATTGAATTATTGGACAGAGCTATTAAAGGTCTCATCAAGAAACCTTTTTTTTTAGATTACGTATAAACCAACCTGAAAAGTATAATTCAAAAGGCGTAAGAAATCCGTATTTTATAATTTGCGTAGAAAAGCAGGCACATTTATGAACAAAACAAATGTTAACAGACCAAGATAGTGATATCGATTTAGTAGAAATGCAATTACTGCTCTCTTTTTTAGAGAATCAAAGCAAAATTACGATTCATTTATTGTCCCATAATAAATTAACATCGCGTGAGCAAAAATCTCAAGCAATGACTTTTCTCTCTAAAGTAGCTCAATTTAAAGAAGCATTTGAGATAGCTCAAGGTATTATTACGATAGAAGAAATAGAATCTGCTGCAAAAACACTTGCCCCTAAAATGCAATCTGCTTTTGGAGAGGAGTAATTTATAGGTAAGGTTGAAACCCTTTTAGTTTGTGATTTTTTATGCCAAAATTTTATAGCAACTAAAAAATAGCTTACCTTTGCAGCTTGAACTGCTCTTAACAGTTCTTTCCCCGTTTTCAACTCTCCATTTTCAACTCTCCATTTATGAAGTTTGGCGTAATTACTTTTCCCGGTAGCAACTGCGACCACGATTTGATTCATACCCTCAAACACAATTTGGGGCAGAAAGTCGTCCCTCTTTGGCACAAAGACAAAGGCTTGAAAGGCTGCGATTTTGTGTTTTTGCCGGGCGGATTTTCTTATGGAGATTATTTGCGGTCGGGTGCGATTGCCCGTTTTTCGCCTATCATGGACGCTGTTGTGCGCCATGCCAACAAAGGCGGCTATGTGATGGGTATATGCAATGGTTTTCAGATACTTACAGAAGCAGGTTTGCTCGAAGGGGCTTTGATTCACAATGAGTCCACCCGTTTTATTTGTAAAAATGTGCATATTGTTCCCCAAACTTATACCTCTCGTTTGACGGGATATCTTCAATATATTCCCTACAAAGTTCCTATTGCTCATGCAGAAGGCAATTATTATTGCGACAAAAAAACCTTAGCTTCTTTGCAAGAAAACGACCAAATATTGTTCCGTTATTGTGACGAAATCGGCAATATTACCAAAGATTCCAATCCAAATGGCAGCCTGAGCAACATTGCAGGGATTTGCAATAAAGGCAGAAATGTATTTGGCATGATGCCGCACCCCGAACGGGCAAGTGATAGTATTTTGGGAAATATAGACGGAAAAACGATTTTGGAATGTTTGTTGAAAGAAGGCAATGCGGATATATACAGATAGAAGTTCTATAGTTGAAAGTTGAGAGTTGAAAGTTATACTACTTACGAAAAATGAAATATCAGTATATAGAGGGTGGCGCGCCTTTAAAAGGTGCGCCACTCTTATCGTATTTGAATATTTCGGGATATGCTTAATCCTTTACCAAGGGCAACTGATTCAATGCCAAAAACACCTGCGCAGTCGTCAGTACATCTTTTTCGCAATAGGTCTTAATGCGCTCTAAATCATGCTCTTTCCAATATACATGGCTCACTTGACTGCCGTCAATGTCATCTTTTGGCGAAGCAATGCCAAAAATAGCTGCCAATAAATCCAAACTTGTAGTAGCTTTCATGTCGCCAAACTTCCACATCTCTTGCGTATCCAAAATGAAATCTATGTTCCAAGATTTTTTGCCTGCAATGTCAAAGGTTTTGGGCAAAGGCACACGATTCACGAGCATACGGCGGCAGATATATGGAATATCAAATTCTTTCCCATTGTGCGTACATATCTTCTTGATAGTAGGGTCTTTAGCATAAAAATGATTGATGACTTCGGCAAATTCTACTAACAAACTATACTCATCATGCCCATAATAAGACTTAGTTTTCAGCATCATTTTGCCTTCTTCCAAAATCAAATAGCCCACAGAAATGCAAATAATCTTGCCAAACTCTGCCTGTATCCCTGCCTTTTCAAAATACAATTCCACAGGGTCAAGGTTTTTTTCTGCATTTTGAAATTTATAGGATTTTTTCACCCAAAGTTCTTGCATTCTTTCAGGCAATTCTTCAAAAGTTTCCGCTACACAGGCGGTTTCTACGTCCAAAAATAAGATTTTTTCGAGGACTTGATTGAGTATGTACATGCTAAGTAATTGAAAATTGAGAGTTGTATTGAGAGTGGCTCACTTTTCGAAAGTGAGCCACTCTCAATTCGACACAAATGTAGGAGAAAAATGGGAAATATGTCTGTTTTTTTCCTACAAAAACCTTATAAAATATGCCTATCAAAAACTTTTCATTTTTCCGTTGCGTTATTCCCAAAAAAGATAGATATTTGCCGCTTGAAAAAGCGTATGGCAAAACTTTGATAGCTCTTTTTTCTTTATAAATAGAAAATGGCTGATTCATGTATCGTTGTCATTTTCACTTCTCCATTTTCAATTCTCAATTCCTCATGAGCAATAAACTTTATTCGTTTCGCGACAAGTTCAAACCCACGTTTTTTCCGCAACATCAAGATGCGATTTACCGCCGTTTGGAAGATAAACATACGAGCGTGGACATCGAGCATGACCCGCTTGGCACAACGATGACCTTGAATTTAGGCCCTCAACACCCCGCAACTCATGGCGTTTTGCGCTGCGTATTGCAGGTAAATGGCGAGCGCATCATCAAGTCGGTTGTGGACGTGGGCTACCTGCATCGAGGCATCGAAAAACTTGCCGAAAACAAAACGTATCAGGAGTTTATGCCTTACACTGACCGTATGGACTACCTCGCGCCCTATTCTACGAATGTAGCATGGTGTCTGGCGGTAGAAAAATTGGTGGGAATTGAGGTGCCACACAGGGCGCAATGGATTCGGACGATTGCGGTAGAAATGGCGCGTATTTCTGGGCATCTGTTGTGGCTCGGCACGATGGTCATGGACGCAGGGGCGATTTCTATGTTTTTGTGGACGTTTAGAGAAAGGGAAAATATGTACGATTTATTCGACAAAATGACAGGCGTGCGCTTCACCGTCAGCCATTGTCGCATAGGGGGGATTCAATTTGACTTAGATGATGACGTGCGTCAAGGCATTATCAATTGGAAGGAGCATTTCAAAAAAGAGTTTAGAGATTGGAAAAAACTCCTCACCAATAATGCCATTTTTTACCGCAGAGCCTTAGGCATTGGCGTAATTACCAAAGAGGAAGCGATAGATATGGGCTTTACCGGACCGAGCCTGCGTGCGTCAGGGGTAGCGCATGACATTCGCATTTTTGAACCGTATTTGGTGTATGACCAAGTGGATTTTGACATTCCTACCCGCACAGAAGGCGACTCTTTTGCCCGTTTCCAAATCAGAATGGAGGAAGTGGAGCAAAGCCTTCGCATTTTAGACCAACTTTTGCCCGAAATTCCCAAAGGCGATATTCGTGCCGATAATGCCAAACATACTTATGCGTCCAAAGATGAAATATACTATTCGATGGAAGGCATGATTCATGATTTTATGATGACGGATATGGGCGTTTGTCCGCCAAAAGGCGTGGAAATATACAGTGCCGTAGAATCTCCGAAAGGCGAACTCGGTGTTCACCTCAAATCGGACGGCACAGGTTCTCCTTTGCGTTGCAAAATCAAATCTCCGTCCTTCTCCAATCTTCAACTGTTGGAAAAACTCTTGGAAGGTGCAATGATTGCAGATACGGTGGTGCTGATTGGCTCAATTGACCCTGTAATGGGGGAAGCGGATAAGTAAGGGGGAAGAGATTATTCACAGAAATAAAGATTTCAAATTATGATAGCCCTTTGCCATGGCAAAGGGCTACCATAAGACGGCATAAATACGGGTTTTGCGTAAGTCCTATTATTTATGTTTACTACTTACATTATAAATGAAGACGGAATTGATACAAGTATTACTATCTTCGCTCACTTTCTAAAAGTGCGCCACCTTTATGCGAAATCTCCAAATATATGTGTGAAACCTGCCCATTTTTCCCTATTTTTGTGAAATATTATTTCTTATGAAAAAAGTACTCATTCTCATAGCCGTCATATTCGCTCATTTTTTTGCAACCGCACAAGTCAGCATCAAAGATTCTGCGATAGGTTTGACGATGATTGAGGTAGGCTACAAAGGCTTGTTTCCGGGGGGAGACTTTGCCGATAGATTCGGTTATAGCTCTATGGTAGGCGTTCATGTAGGCTACAAATTCATCAACAATTTCTACCTTTCCGCAGGGTATGATTTTTTGTTTGGAGGAAAATTGAGAGAAAAAGACATTCTCAATAGCATTACCATTAATGGCTATCTGATTGATTATGAAGGCAATTACACCCCCCCTCGTATGCAGGAATCTGGTTTTGCTGTGCCTTTGACGGTAGGCAAAATATTCGGAGGTACTTTGGCTAACAACAAAAATTCGGGCATCTATATAGAAGCGGGCGCGCAATTTATTCAGCATAAAATATGGTTCAATCTGCCCCGAAACCGTATTCCTACCCTTACCAAGCAATATCAAAAAGGCTACGACCGCCTCACAAATGGCATAGGTGCAACGCAAAGCATTGGCTACCGTTTTTTTGCCAATAATGGCTTCGCCAATTTCGTTATAGGCTTTGATATGAGCGAGAATTTCACGCAAAACCGCCGCAGCATCGACCTTGACAAAGGCGTTGCAGATACCAAAAAGCGCATGGATTTGCTCTATGGCATACGTGCCTGTTGGACTTTGCCCATTTATAAAGAAGCCGCAAGCAAAACGTATTATTATTAGGTTGGCATATTTTTCACCTAAGCCTACAAGATTCATCTGCAATTTTCTATAATTAGAGGCATTGCCAAAATTGTGAGGTAGAAAAAGGAAAAAAAGGAAAATGACACATTTTCAGTAATTTATTGTTTATCTTTGTCTCTTTATTTTACTTAGTAGTTGAAAATAAATAACATAACAATTTCATTTTGGGGATTTCTTAGTGCCGTAGGCACGAAATATTTATAGAAAATGGAATTCTCCCCCCCAATTTATTGCGT
>JAYUZN010000800.1:0-3071 GCA_043751755.1 Bacteroidota bacterium
CTCACGGATTTTACCCATGCCCAAAAACTCAAAAAAATATATGACCGTATTTCGAGTTTAGTAGCCGAATTCAAGCCCGATGAATTTGCGATAGAAGCCCCTTTTATGGGAAAAAATATCCAATCTATGTTCAAATTGGGACGTGCGCAAGGCGTAGCGATTGCCGCAGCTTTGGCAAATGACATTCCTGTGTCGGAATATGCCCCCAAAAAGATAAAAATGGCAGTCGCAGGCAGTGGAAGTGCCTCAAAAGAGCAAGTTGCCCGAATGTTAGAAACTTTGCTGAAATTTGAATATGACGAAGAAGTCTTAGATGCGTCAGACGCTTTGGCAGTGGCTGTGTGTCATTTTTTTCAAATATCTTCTGCGATTCCTACCACAAAAGGCAAAGGTTGGGGGAGTTTTTTGGCAAATAATCCTGACAAAATCATTAAACGTTGAGGGTTTCCCCCATTCGTCAATAGGCTCTTTAATATTTGTCAAAATTTTCACAATTTCCCATAAAGGAGTCTCCTGAGTAGCACCATAAGCCTTGCGAATGGCATCATTTCTGCCTTCTAACCCCACAAAAAAAACAGTTTCTACTCATACAAAATTGCCCCTCTTTTTCTATTCTGCAAATAAAAAAAGACTAAAAAAGTAAAATGAACAAAAAAAGGCAGACAAAAACCCACACAACCAAATATATTTCCTATTTTTGTAAAAAATTAACGGGATATCGCAGATATTATATTTATCTGCGTTAAATCTATGCGGACGATACGCAACCCAAAACTCAGATTTTCATCATCAATATATTCTCCACAATGACACGTTACAGTCCGTTTTTTTTCGTACTCATCACGCTTGCTTGCTTATTTTGCAGTTGCACCAAAAATGTAGAAAAGGGGCAGCAAAAGGTAGATTCAAGCTCTTTGGAATGGCTGCCAGGTGCCAGCAAAACCATCGTTTTTAAATCGCCAAGCACCATAACGCCCTTTTCACTCACGACCAATACCCGCAAAGAAAACTATGTGGCTTCGCCCAATTGTGATGGGCATTTTCCGAAAGAAACTTGCTATCATTATCAAATGCAACAAGTATTTATTACGGGAAACACCTCTAATCACAAATTTTCGGTTACGTATGCCCTCATTCGTAGCATCAATGAAAACGCTTTTTATGACAGATTGGAGATTTCTATGTTTGAAAATGAAAAGACTTTTGCGAATATGGCGACCATTGTCTGGGCAGAAAATGCTTCGCAATTAGCCGAGGCTTCGGGCTATAATTTTTTGTATAATGATATAACTTTGGAGGGAAAAACGTTTCAAAATGTGTATCATAAAATAGATTTGGGCGGAGAATTGTACTATAACAAAGAAAAAGGGGTAGTTGCGTTTAAAACGGGCGATGGGATTTTGTGGGTATTGCAATGAAAATAAGGTAATTAACGCATTTTGCCACGAATTACACAAATTAACACGAATTAACAGCCCAAATACGGGCAATTCGTGGCGATAAAAACAACTTTTGCGCAAACCCTACTCATTCTCAATTTTTAATTTTCAATTTTCAATTACTTATCGCCAAAAAATTCCTATCTTTGTCCCCAAATGCAAGCACATTCAGATGACATAATGCCCGGAAGAGGCGGAAATTCGCAGTTTGGCGGATTGGACACGCCCGAAAAACGCAAGGAGTGGTGGAAACGCCTTCCTGCAAAGTGGCGTAAATTCTTTCGTGATAACGTTACAGAAGTCCGGCGCGGGAAAGCGGATATGGACACAGATTTGCAAGAACTGCTCAATACAACTTCTTTGTATATCTATGGCGAATATTCGGATAATGGCAAATTGAAACCTATTATTCCCGATATTTCGGGCTTGGAACACCTCACAAATTTGGAGGAATTGACATATGAACAGCACCCTGCGCCGGATTTTATTACCCTGCGCCGCTTGCTCAATTTGCATGATTTGAGCTTGAGCGGCTGCAAAATGACGACTTTGGAGGGCATTCATCTCCTCAAAGGACTCAAAGATTTGCGGGTTTCTCAAAATGAATTGATAGATATTACGCCCCTACAAAGGCTCAAAAGATTGGAATATTTGAGCATTAGTTCCAATCAAATAAGCGATTTAAGCCCTATTCGCAACCTCGTGCATCTCAAGGATTTATATATAGATAATAACAAGGTAAGCGATATTTCTGCCTTAAGCCATTTGGAAAACATGACTTGTTTCAATGCTTATGAAAATGAGATAACAGAGATAACTGCCCTCAAAAATAAGCCGCATCTTACCTCTTTGTATTTGGGACAAAATAACATTGCAGATTTAAGTGTATTTGAATTTATCCCTTCTATTGAGTCCTTAGATTTGTCTTACAATGAAATCAAATCTTTGAAGGGCTTGGAATATGCGGTAGATTTGACCTATCTCAATCTTTCGGGCAACAACATTGTGGATACAAATCCTTTGCGCTTTTTGGAGGATTTGACTACCTTGTGTATCTCTCATAATCCCACGATTCAGCCCAATTCTCTCGTAGATTTGGTAAATCTCACTTCTTTAGATATTCAGAACAATAAGATTGCGGACATTAAATTTGTGGGTAAACTCCACAATCTCAATACTTTGCATATAGGCTACAATAATATTACCAAAATTAACGCCCTTGTTTCGCTCACCCATCTCAAATACTTGTATGCCAATGATTTGAAGGTGAAAAACATTGAGGCTTTGTCTCACTTAGAATTGTTAGAAACGGTAAGCCTCACCAATTGCCCTATTACAGACCTTAAATCTCTTTCCAAACTCGCTAATTTGCGCTATATTTACCTTGACCGCACTTCTATCAAAACCATAGAACCCCTTATGGAGCTGACTCAATTGGCATATCTTTCTCTTTACGATACGCCTGTGCCAATGGCTGAAATTGAGGCATTTAAGCTCAAAAACCCAGAGTGTAATGTAGGTTTTACAGGGGCAAGTCTTGTGGAAGAACTGCCGTTTTAGGCTTAGGGTGGCGCACTTTGATAACGACATATTGTATGGGTAGGATAGCAGCGTGGCGCACCTTTGAAAGGT
>JAYUZN010000801.1:0-3290 GCA_043751755.1 Bacteroidota bacterium
TTGATAGGTCTTGATTTTCCACATTTTAAGGCTTTCGTCGGTTCGCGTTAATTGTAAGCGAACCCCAGCTCCTACAGCTTTTAGTTTTTCTGCATATAACACCATTTCTATTTTGCCTTGTAAGTTATCTATACCCCAAATATTTCCCACACTATTCAATGGTATAGCATGATTTCCAATAATAATCCATTCATTCTATGCTGCTGATTTTCCAGCTGTGGCGGCATATACTGCCATATACCCTTCCTCTACTACAAAGTCACTTTTGAGCCTTGCTGCATATTTATCGTTACCCTTATCCCCCACATCCTCAGCTAATGCTACGGTTACATATTTGGTAGGCATAGGAGGTACATCCACACTTGCTCCGTAAGCAGCAGCCCAATACATATAATTTGCTTCTGAAATCCCATCTGCATTTTGTAAACCATTCATAACATTGTTTCCATAAGTGATTTGCATTGCATTGCATTGGGCGCAATCGGCTCGTCTAAGGTTATGGCATCAGCAGAACCGCCCCTTTGTACCATTACCCACAAATAAAATGCTGCAGGTTCGGGAATATTAAATTCCATCATCAAACGAGTGCCATAATTCATGACTTGGGCGTTATATATTTTTTCTACCCAACGATAAATGCCCACAACATGCCCTGTCGTGTTTGTGCTATTGTCAATAATATGTTTATTGATAATTTCCACTTCTTGAGTCGTTTTGGTCTTTCTTTCTTGTTTTATCCGCTTTTGAATACGGTTTAAAGTTCTCTCTGTCAAGTCTTTGGCATAGCTTACGGCTTGATGCTCAGATTGGGAAGTAGAATAACTTGAAGCAAAATTCGCATTTGCGCTTACGGTTACAGGACCCGAAGGACCAGAAACACTCGCCCCGAGAGACAAAGAAGCATCAAACTGACTCGTTTTGTCCATCTCTTTTTGCATCTCATATCTATCCGAGCTTTGCGTATCTTTCACCTTTTCTTCTTCGGATTCGGAGCTGCTACTTTCCTCGCTCACATATTGTTGAAATTGCCTGACGGAATTTTCCTTCATTTCGCCTTGCAAGACATTTTCGATATGTGCAATTTCCGCAGGTTCATAACAGCACAAAGTCTGCTCTATCCGCAAATAATCTCCTACCAAAATACAGCGCAAATGTGGGCGGTCAGCTGCATAAAAGTTTTCGTAAGGGTCATCGAAGTCCCTTACGGTGGGATTCACAGGGTTTGTGTTCTCGCCAAAAGGGTCTCGTCCTTTTGCATGTTGGGCGTAAACTCCCCCATTTGCTACCACAACTTTGCGCTGTGTAGGTGCGTTTTCCCACATTTTGGCGAAGGTTACTTGCGTAGAAGCAATGAGGATTTGGATAGATGCTAACAAACTATCCCCTACTTCTATGTCATGCGCCGTCAATAATGCTTTCAAATCGCTGCTCATCTCGTCCCATTTCTCTTGGGTTAAAGTATCTCTTACCGTATTTTCTGTACTGTTTTTCCGAAAAGATTTTTCCTGCCTTTTGTGCAGTTTTTCTAAGGTTTGGGTAGCTTCATTTTTGGCAGAAAATTCATTACTCAGCACTTCAAGCGGATGCGCCTCGTTGCTCACAGCAGGCGGAGTAGGCGGCACATATTTTTCTTTCGGAAGGGGAAAAACGCTTTTGGGCAGGCTTACTTGTACATGCGCCAATTTTTGTAAGGCTTTTACCTCCAAACTTGTCGCATATTTTGCGATAAAATGCTGAAGTCGCAGGAGTTGAAAAATCACTTCTCGCACTTCGGGTGTTCCGCCTACAATGAGCATTGTAATTGCTGAATCCCAAAGTTGGTCTTTCAAAGTGCTTGATAATGAATAGTTTGTACTTAAATCCGTAGGCACATCAGCATGTTTGAGTTAGTCTCTCTTGGCAGACAGGGATTCTGCAAAGCGCAGTATGTCGCTTCCTATCCCTCGCAAGGATTCTTGGGTGGTAAATGCTCCTGTTGTTCCTTTAAAGTTCTTTGCAGCCGTTTGAATCTGCTCCAATTTTACCTTTTCGGTCAGGTTTGTATCTGCCTTTATGCTTATCAAAGATTGCACAAAGGGAGAAGGGTGGTCTGCATCATAGATGCAGAAATGCTGTTCTTCTGCTTCCGCAGCTATCTTGCGGGCAGGGCGCACTGATACATAGCTGTGTATGCTTGTAGGAGATGCGGGTTTGTGTGTAGTTGGCATAATTTAATATATTGATTTGTAGTGAATTAACTGTGTTTAATAAATTTTATGGACAAGGGTTGATTACTGGCATTGCCGACGGCTGGCATTGCAGAAGTGCCGCCGAGCTTGGGCTTTGGGCTTCGGCTGGGCGGCATTTTCGGCAATATACATGTTGCATGAGTTTTTTTTTATTTTAACCATGCAGGAGGGCTTGGAGAGGCGGCACACTGGCAAGAAGCGTTGGATTTGTGGGCTGGTTGCCTGTGTGCCGCCTGTGCGTGGGGGTTAAGCGATTAATTTTTGACTAATTTTGTGGCAAAAATCCCATTATCCGTTTTTATTCGTAGTATATACATTCCACTTGCTATATCTTCCATTGAAATTTTTGCTTCGTGATTTCCTGCAATTTTCTTTTCAGATGATACAATTTTGAGGATTTGCCCCATAAGATTTGAAATACTAATTTCTACATTTGTATTTTCTATCAGGTTGTATTTCAAATAAGTATCTGCTGTAATTGGGTTGGGAAAAATAGAAGCGGCTATACCCTTTTTTTCCTCATCAGTTGCTGAGAAAATAGCATCTTGAATGAGAATTGTTGTATATTGCTTTGCAGGATTTACCTTTGCATTAAAATAGGCTGTGCCTTGTATAATAATTGGAACTACATAAAGCTTATACATCATTACTTCTGTAGGCTCTATTTGATTGTCAATAATTGGCAAAATGTCGGCAGTTATGCTCGGAATCCCTAAAACAGTAGTAGTCGGACCAATTTCATTCATTGATGCGTAATAAGGATTTGTTGTTAATGTATAAGGAGCATTTGGCATTTGTTGTATTGCAACAGTTATTGTACCTTGCATAGTGGCATTATTATAATTATACACTTTCAAAGTAGGATATACTTTTATGCCTTCAAATGCGTAATAAACCTTTTCAGCAAATTCTACAATTACATCTGTTTCTTTGCAGATATTTGTATGGTGGTGTACATTAGTATAATCGTCATTAGGCGCAACATACCACTCTTTGGCAGTGCTATCAAAATCCGTATTTCCCCTGCCAACTATAGGATTTCTGCGGAAAACCAATTTATCA
>JAYUZN010000802.1:0-2004 GCA_043751755.1 Bacteroidota bacterium
CATTAGTGGACATTGGAAAGTCTCTTAAGGTACTCAATCCAATTTATCTCTCCACTTTCAAAGAGATACCATAAACGTAGCGATTCCTCACTAATTACAATCCCGTCCTCGTATCTGTCGCCTATCAAATGCCGCTTTTTTTCAATCCAATTCTCAAAAGGAGGCAGCGTATTTTTTTTTGATTTTGTCATAATGTAAATGAAAGTCCACTAATGTAGCGGTGCTTACGTCAATTTTGCGGAGAAAAAACAGCGTAAGCACCGCATGGCATTAGTGGTTATCAAATGTAAATGAAGCTACAGAAATTTGTGAATCTAATTTTTTGATTTCAATTACATATCTAAGAGCATGTTCAAAATGCAGCAAAAACGAATCAATATTATGTTCATTGATGGTCTCGAAAACCTCTTTTATGGTCGTGAGTTCTACGGGATTAGACATAGGCGTTTCTGCATTGCTTTTTTCGCATATCTCTATTGTTAATTCTGTTTGCATAAAAAACCACTAATATTGGGCTAATCGTACAGCGCAAAGTTCGGAGGCGCAGGGCTAAACTCATTTGAGCAGTCGTTTAGCCCCCATCCATTATCAGAAAGAAATAGATAAAACATTTTCGGAGGCGTGCAGCCTCTTTTTTGCCTTTGTAATACCATTGCCTTCTCCCCAAAAACCAAAGCCCGTTTCAATCTCTAATCTTTCAATCTCATTAGCTAAAACTGGATTGTGTTTTATACCATTCAGCTTGTCGTTAATACTGCCTAAAATACAAATTGCGCATGATAGCCGTTCATTACCCATTGCATACGCAGGGTGAAAATTCCACCATGTAGGCACAATTTCAGTCAAACGATATTCCTTTTTTGCTTGGTTATACGATTCTTGACTTTGCCCGTAAGTCTCCCAAATATCATCAATCGTATAATCAATTATAGCGTTCCATGTCAAGGCTTTGCGCCCTTTTGTCGCTATTTCTGTGCGTATTTTAAAGCGAGGCTTTTCGCTTCTTGCTTTGCTTTCCTGCCATCGAATCCCCTCAATACTTATCACATTATCAAATTGCCGCAAATACTTATTGATAGGGTCTGTTTTTAAACCGCTGGTGCAATAACGAGACGTTGCAGAACTCCAAAAAGGTTTGCCCGTTCCCTCCAGCTGTTCTTTTCGCTCAATCCACCTATCAAGTAAATCTATATCTTTGCCGTTTCTATGCCTACGAACAACCACTAATCCTATTCCTAAATCGTGGCATATTTTTCCCACAAACGCTGGCGTTTCTTTCCACTCTGCCCTTCCTAAATCTGCGTGGATAGCGAATATTTTATTAGTCAATCCTTCCGATTTATGCCAATCAAAAACGACTTTTAGGAGGGCTTGGCTATCTTTGCCGCCACTAATCGAAACTGCCAAAACAGCCCCTTTATTTACGGCTTCTTGAATTTCAAATGGTACAATCATAGTGATGAATATAAAAGATTCTGATAATGTGGCGGTGCTTACGTCAATTTTGCGGAGAAAAAACAGCGTAAGCACCGCAAGGCATTGGTAGATATTAAAAACTAAAATTATCTACAAATCTTTGCGCTGAATCTTGAGTATAATCATTAATAAAGGATACAATCATACTCTCATCAATTTGCAAGAAATATTCTTGCATAATAGCCCTATCTTCACGATAATGCCATGCTACAAATAAAATTCCATCAGTCCCTTCCTCATTCCTGTATTTAAGAATAGTGAGCGAATCACATTCAGTATCTTCTCTCTTTACACGAATTATTTTTGGCATAAACGTTAATAATTAAGTTGTATATAAAATGAAAAATCTACCAACATTGGGCTAATCGTACAGCGCAAAGTTCAAAGGCGCAGGGCTAAACTCATTTGCGCAGTCGTTTAGCCCCCAGCCATTGTAGGCAGTTAAAACTGAATAAATTGAACGGAATCAAGTTTGCTATTATCAAGATAGATAGGCTGGGATAAATACAACTTGATACTTTTTTTGAA
>JAYUZN010000803.1:0-3245 GCA_043751755.1 Bacteroidota bacterium
TCTATTTCTGCATACATATCTAACACATCATCCGCATTAATATCCGCTATCACAAATAAACTTAAAAAAGCCTCCATATCCCCAATACGTCTTTGTCCCCAATGATTCTTTAAAGCCAAAGATTTGAGTTCTCCAATAGAAACCACACAGATGATAGGCGTACTATCCTCTCCCAAAGGCGCGTAGTCATTCGTAAGGGATTGTATTACCCTACTCTCCCCATTTCTAAGATACATCAACAACATATTTGTATCCAATACATATCTCATAGCATCTGAATTAAGGTTTCAATAGGCTCCTGTAAATTAATAGACACCCGAAGTTCCTCCATTTTTTCGCGATTAAAAGAAGTAAAACCCTGCGTTTTGATAAGGGCTTCTATATCGAGTTTCTTTCTACGAGGTTTCGCCAACTTATGCAAAATATCAGATTCCTCTTTGGCATCTTGAATAAGCTTTTCTAATTTCTCCCAAAAATACGCATCTTCTATCTCCATAATTTGAGAAATAAGCTGCACTTTCAGTGTGTCTGTATGTACCATAAAAATAACGATTGATAAAAGACCTGAATGAAAAACAAAAATAGGCTTTATCAAGGATAAAACCAAATATTACTTTTAATGGTTTGAAAAGACATAATCTTGAGAAATTAGCTTGGGTATAAATTGCAGCAATTACAAATTATAAAAAATAAGCAAAACAATTTTGCGTTTTTGGCTAAAAATACCTATATTTGCAAATAAATTTAATACATCCAACAATATGGCACTTAACATCAAATCTACGCCTATTCTTTTGGGCAAAGACGCAAAACGTTTCATAGACATCGTAAAAGCAAATCGCAAAAAGCCCAAAATCAACCCAATAGAGAAAAAAAGGTTGTTAGAAATGGCGAAAAGTATTTTACAAAAAGCCCAAATCTAAGCCAAATATACCCCTACGAACACGCCTTATGTTTTTTGATTTAATACAATTTGCGGAATAAAGATGAAGGATAACCATTCTCTCGAAAAATATACGCCCCCTTCGCTGGAAAAAATAGCGAAGCAGATGGCGATGGTCAATAAATTGATAGGGAAGAAGGAATCTACGCTGAATACGCCTGAACTTAGACTTGCTTGGTGGAATGAGATGGAAGAGGCTTTGAAGAGGGTCTTCATTAATAAGGTGTTGAACAAAGTAGTTCCCCCAACTGACGATGAATTGCAGTTGATTTTGAATATGACAGAGTTAGATTTAGGGTATGAGATGCATTTAGATAGAATACAAAATATAAGCCCACTATCTAAGTTGATAAATCTCAAAAAATTAGATTTGGCGTTTAATCAAATCCAAGATATTAGTCCATTAGCCAAATTATTTAAGTTAACAGAGTTGAATTTATGCGGTAATGAAATCCTTGATATTGCTCATTTATCTAAATTGAGTCAATTAACAAAATTAGATTTGTGGGGGAATCGAATCAGTGATATTACTCCTTTATCAGAATTGAGCCACCTAACTGAATTAGACATATATGGTAATATAGTCGAAGATATTAGCCCATTATCTAAATTAAGTAATTTAGTTAATATACGTTCAGGAGGAACGTTTATATACACTACTATCCCTAATGGATTAAGTGAATTGCCTATTCTTATTCGCTTGGGGATAGCGCACTTCTTCACTAACATAGCTTCGATAGGTCCTCTTACTATAGATAAGTGTTCATTTTTACGTTTTTATGGTATCAAAAAGAGGAATAATTATGAAATCGCTACATGTATGGGTGTAAATATGATTGTGGACAGCAAAATAAACTTCAATGAACCCATATTCATTACTACACAACAGGTTCGACAAGGGTATTGTCAGAACTATAACAATAAACTCATTTATTATTCTGTTGGTAAAATCAGACTTCTACTTCAAAATATAAATCACACAAATTACCGATCCCCTCACGAAGAGGGAGTAGTAGCAGAAATGTGGCAATACATCAATGAATCTAATGCAGTATCATCCTCTGCAACAACTCCTGGCTATGTTACAGGAACCTTGGGGTCTCTCAGATGGGAAAGAACAGAGTAAGAAAAAACGTATAATCATTTTCATATATTTTTCCTTAAATGGCAGAAATAAAATGAGATATAATAGTTTGATTATTAATAATTTATGTTAAAATATCTTTCCAAAAAGTCTATATTTTTTGCCCCCGTTTGTGTCCCCACAAACGGGGCTTTTCTGCTATATTCGTATTGAACGCCTATATGCCCTCCGTTTGTGAGGACACAAACGGAGGCGTGATCCCGTAATTCTTAACCATTTCTTACACAAACACATCAAAACATGAACACTCCCACCGATTACCCCAAAATCCACCTCCGCCTCGAAGCTATCCGTCAAATGATACGAATCGGCGATACAGAAGATATTGATTTACAGGCAAAAAAGCTAAATACCCTATTGCCCGAATCTTTTCAAGATGCGCAAATTGCAGCAGCCAAAAACATATTAGATGCCATAAATCAGCAAAAGTATGGTCAAGTCATGGCAGCTATTGACGACTTCCTCAATCGTTTTCAACAGCTTGCGACCTATATAGACCCCGAAATTGCCTCTTTGCAACTCGAAATTCAATCCTTAGAAGTACAAATTGCGACCCTTAGCAATGAAAAATCGGATATAGAGAAGTTGATACATGATTTTTCTTTTCGATACAATCAAGAATTAGGGGAATTGATACAAGAATTGTTGTTTTTGAGGAAGGAAAAGGCAAGAATTGAAAAAGAAAAGCGGGTAGAAGAAATGCGAAAAGTGCAAGCAGAAAAAGAAAAAGCGTATGAAGAGGCGAAAAGAGCTTACGAAGAAGCAAAGAAAAAAGCCGATGAAGCAGAATTTGCAAGTGGCGAAGCAGAAAGGGAATATGAAGACTTCCATCAACAATATGAAGAAAATAAAGAAGCCACTTTCCATGAATTGAGTGAAGAACAAAAAGCAGAATTGAAGCGAAAATATAAAAAAGCCGTCCTAAAATGCCACCCCGACAGGGTTTCCGAAGAATATAGACTACGTGCAGAGGACGTTTTCAAAGAATTGTCAAAAGCCTATAAAGAGAACGATTTGAAACGGGTATCCGAAATCTTGACAGAATTGGAAAATGGGAATCTTCTTTTTCCTACTTCCACGATTCAAGAAAAAGAAAAACTCCAATATCTTGCGCAGCAATTACGCAGCAAATTGGCGCAAATCGTAGCAGAAATGGCT
>JAYUZN010000804.1:0-3289 GCA_043751755.1 Bacteroidota bacterium
ATGTTGGTCAATGGGCAACGCGCGTCTTCTTCTACTGCGGTAGGAAAAGGGACAAAAGTTGCCTTGAAGATAATTCCTGACCCAGAGTTTAGAGTGGCTCTTCCACAAGATGCTCGCTATGAGTTTGGGATAGTAGAGGTATATAAGCAATGCGGCTTGCAACCTCCTGTAAAAGCAGGTCAGGCTTCCCTTGCGGGCAGAGATGCAGCAAGCGGTTTGGACTTTCAGATTCCGGGGGCAGCGTTTGAATGTTCTTCTGGTTCCAAAATCTTTTTTGAAATCAAAGCCATAAACCGTAAAAACTTCCAAAACAAATTAGTAGAAGATTTGCGTTTTACGTTGTATGAAAGAAATATCTCTGTGTTAACCAAATAATACGGGTTGGGCTTAGGTATGAAAAATCCCCTCTTTGATGTAGGTCAAAGAGGGATTTTTTATGCGTTTTCATAGAGTGGCTCACTTTTAAAAAGTGAGCCACTCTATCCCCGAAACCGCCAGTAAGCCATCTAAATACCCATAATATACATAGTCATTCTCTGTTTTTTCTACAAAAAAGAAACTCAACAGGAAAAAAAACATAGGCAAAAGCAGGGCAAAAGTAAGAGAAGCATTGTTTTTTACTTGAAAAAATAAAAAACTACTTATAAAAAATAAGGCGCAACATAAGCTAATAAGTCCTTTGATTTGAGTAGGTTTGAGGTAGGTAATGGCATTTTTTACTGCCAGCAATTGGTCTGCTTCTTTGTCTTTTTGGTCAAATAAAATGGCTATTACATAAATAAGTAAAAAGCGATTGAGCAGGAAATACACATTTTTTGCCTCAAAAAAAGGAATCCCGCCCACCAAAATGGGCAAAGCTATGGTTATATATGCCCAAGAAAGCGAAAGATACAAGGTTTTGGCGATGGCTATTTTTCGCAAAGAAATGAAGGGCTGAACGGGAATTTGTGGGGCAGAATACAAAAAGGTAGCCAATATAATGGGCAAAATATATAGGCTAAAAGAGGCTAATGCAAGGAAAAAATAGCTTGAAACAAGGGCTGAACATAGACTTTGCCCCAATAAAAAAGCCTTATTTTTTTGTATCCAGGGCAAACGAAACCCTTTTTGGGCGGATATATAAAAACTACTCAAATAGGCGTGAAAGCTATAACTTGTTAGGGTCGCAAAGCCCACAAAAGGCAAAAAAGCATCAGGTAAAATAATTCCTAATGCTTTTTCTGTAAAATAACACATCATTATAGCAATAATAGCTATCCAAAAATTGCCAAATAGGAAAGTCGAAAAGCGTTTTTGCATATAATTCAGGTTCTCGCTGCCGCAAGCGTCCGCTTGTGGTAGCCATCTTGAAGCGTCCGCTTCGGAGTTGGAAGCGTCCGCTTCAAGAAAGAAGGTACAAGCGGACGCTTGCACCAGCAGTGACTGCTCACTGCTCACTGCTCACTGTTCACTGTTTTCGCTTCCTGCCACCATGCCTCCATTTCCTCCAACGTCATATTAGACAGAGCCGTATTTTCTGCTTCTGCTTTTTTTTCCATATATTGAAAACGAGTCTTAAACTTCTCATTTGTGCGCGAAAGTGCCTCCTCTGCATTGATGCCCGAAAGTCGGCAATAATTTATCAGGGCAAAAAAAATGTCCCCCATCTCATCAGTTTGCTTATCCAAACTCGTTTCTGCCTCAAATTCCCCGATTTCTTCTTGCAATTTGTCCCAAGCTCCCGTTTTATCCGCCCAATCAAAACCCGTAGAAGCCGCTTTTTCCTGCATACGCATCGCCTTTATCAAACTCGGCAAATTATCTGGTACGCCCGCCATCGCCGACTTTTTCTTTTTGCCTTCACTTTGCTTGATTTTCTCCCAATTATCACGCACCGCCTCCGCACTATCAAGCTTCAAATCCGAACTTCCGTAAATATGCGGGTGACGGCGAATCAATTTTTCACGCAAAGTATCAAAGACATTTTTGAGGTCAAAATCTCCTTTTTCCTCCGCAATTCGGGCATAAAAGACAATATGCAACAACAAATCTCCCAATTCTACCTTCATTTCTTGCGTATCTCCCTTCAAAATCGCATCAGCCAACTCATAAGTCTCCTCAATCGTGAGATGTCGCAAAGTCTCATTCGTTTGCACCCTGTCCCAAGGACATTTTACACGCAACTCATGTATCACCTCCGCTAATTGCGCAAAGGAGGTCAATGTATCTTCGGAAACGGGAAAATGTGTTATCATGGATATTTAGGTTGTGAATATTTGGGCAAAATTAATGTTTTTTTGGGGAATGTGGGAGAAAAGTTGTAATTTTGGGTTTAATTTCATTTCACGCAGATTTTCGCAGATAAATAAAACGCAGATTTCACGCAGATTATCCATTATTTGCGAAAATCTGCGGTTAAATCTGCGAAAATCTGCGTGCCACCTCCCAAAAAATGAACTATACAATAACCACCTCCCCCATCAAGCTTAGAGAATTCGGACGCAATTTCCAATCTATGATAGAATACGCGCTGACCGTAGAAAATCGAGTGCATCGCACACGTGTGGCGCAGCAAATCGTGAAACTGATGGCGCAAATGCACCCTGACCCGAAAGACACCAACGAATTTAAGCAATATTTATGGGATAGCCTCTTTGTTATGAGCGATTTTCGCTTAGACGTTGATGCGCCTTTTCCGATTCCTACGAAAGAATCTTATTCCCAAAAAACCATTCTTCCTGTTCCTTACCGCTTCAAAATGCCCAAATTTGCGCATTATGGCAAAAATATAGAGGCTATGTTGGATAAAATTGCAGGTATGGCAGATGAGAATGAGAAAAAATGGGAGGCTTTGGCAAGGGTTATTCATTTTATGCGCCTCTCTTTGGAAGCACAAGACCGAAGTGGAGCTTTGGAGCAGGTAATTGCCGACAATGTCCGCACTATGTCGCGCGGAAGGGTGGCATTGACAGCGATAGATGTACATGCTTTGGAGGAAGATTTTGGGCTAAAACCGCAAAACCGCCCCAAAATTATGCAGCCTATTTCGCAAATTGCGGATATCAAAGCCAAGAAAAAGAGGGTAAAATCGGAATTAGACCAACCTGGGCAGCTCAAAAATCCGCCTACCGAAAAGCGTATGCAGGAGAAAAAAAGCGTTAAAAATAATTTTGTGAGCATGGACAAGAAAAAAAGAAGAAGATAACTACTCAGAGTTGCAACCCTTCGAGTGGGCTTTAGCCCCTCGAAGCGGTTGCCCTACCTAAGAAGATAACTATGCCAACTTTTCAAAATTGGTCGGGAGATGTGC
>JAYUZN010000805.1:0-2178 GCA_043751755.1 Bacteroidota bacterium
TGAAAGTTATAAGTTGAGAGTTGAAAGTTAGTATAAGTTTATGATAATCAATAAGATATATCGAAAATATATGTTTAGCTTATTTCTCACTCGTACTTATAGCCTTTATCTGCGAAATCTGCTTTCATCTGCGGAAATCTGCGTGCCAAAATTACGAAAAAAATCTTATTTTTGCCCCATGAAAATTCGTATCGTCAATCATTCCACAAATCCGCTTCCAAAATATGCCACGCCCCTTTCGGCAGGTATGGATTTGTACGCCAATAATGAAGAAGCCATTACTTTGCAGCCGCTTGACAGAGTATTGATTCCCACAGGGTTATATATAGAATTGCCGCAAGGCTACGAGGCGCAGATTCGTCCCCGTAGTGGCTTGGCGTGGAAACATGGCATTTCCATTCCCAATTCCCCCGGAACCATAGATGCAGATTATAGAGGCGAAATAAAAGTCATTTTGATTCATTTGGGAAAAGAGCCTTTTATCTTGAACAAAGGAGAACGAATTGCGCAAATGGTCATCGCCAAGCACGAAACCGTAGAATGGGAACTCGCAGACAGCCTTTCTGATACAGAAAGAGGGGCAGGGGGATTCGGACATACAGGGAAATGAAAAATGAGAAATGTAGTTATACATCTGCGACATCTGCTTTCATCTGCGAAAATCTGCGTGCTAAAAAATGAAAATCTATGCAAAACACCATTTTTGACCTCATCATCATAGGCGGCGGAATCGTAGGCTTAGGTGCGGCTTACAAAATACAATCTCGCCATAAAACCTTGAATATCTTACTCTTAGAAAAAGAGCCGCGCCTTTCTATGCACCAAACAGGGCGCAATTCAGGCGTTATACATTCAGGATTGTATTATAAGCCCGGTTCTTACAAGGCTTCAACCTGCGTAAAAGGGCGCAAGGAATTAGTCAAATTTTGTGCGGAACACAAGGTAGCGCATGATGTATGTGGGAAAATTGTGGTGGCTACGCAGGAAAGTGAGTTTCCTTTTTTGGACAAAATCTTCAATAATGGACTTGCCAATGAAACGGAAGGAATCACAAAAATCGGCAAAAAAGAAATCTTGGATATAGAGCCTTTTTGTACTACAGGCATTGCAGGAATATGGGTTCCTTGTACGGGCATTGTAGATTTCCCTGGGGTCGTATTCAAATTGGCAGAATTGGTAACAGCCATCAACCCTAACAGCCATATTTTGACGGAAAGAAAAGTCTTGAGCGTTGTAAAAGGCGAATCTTTTTCGGAAGTTATCACAAATGCCGGCACTTATAAAGGCAAGAAACTCATTTTTTGTACAGGACTTTTTTCGGATAGAACCGCAAGAATGGACGGACTCAAAACCGAAGCAAAAATTGTGGGTTTTCGGGGCGACTATTACGACTTGACAGAATCGGGGATTCACAAAGTCAAAAACTTGATTTACCCTGTTCCCAATCCTGCCTTCCCTTTTTTGGGGGTGCATTTTACGCGCATGATTCATGGCGGGGTGGAATGTGGTCCCAATGCTGTTTTTACCTTCAAAAGAGAAGGCTATGGGAAATGGGATTTTGACTTAAAAGACACTTGGGAATCCCTTACTTTTGGCGGAACATGGAAACTGTTTGCGAAACATTGGCGATTTGGGTTGGACGAATATAGAAGGGCTTTTTCCAAAAAACTGTTTCTACAAAGGCTTCAAAAACTCATTCCTTCGCTCACGATGGACGACATCAAAGAAGGGAGAGGAGGGGTGAGGGCGATGGCATTGGGCGAAAATGGAGAGATAATAGAGGATTTCGTTATAAAATACAGCGACCATGCCATTCATGTGTTAAATGCGCCTTCGCCTGCGGCTACTTCAGGGCTGGCAATCGGAGCGGCAATCTGCGACATGGCAGAAACGCATTTTGGGATAATATGAAACACAAATTAAATAACTTGCTATTTTTCTCACCACTAAGGCACGAAGAAACACGAAGCAATAGGGTAAAAGAAGGCAATAAGCCACGCTTTTTCTTTCTTAGTTTCCTTCGTGCCTTAGTGGTAAATTAGGACTTTATTCTTTTCGTGTTCCCATAAGCCCGCTTTCCCTAAAATAATTTGCTCGTTTAAATAATAAAATATATTTTTGCGCAATCAATTCAATCTACTTTGATAAGCCCATGTCAAATTATTCGCAATTAGAAAC
>JAYUZN010000806.1:0-5610 GCA_043751755.1 Bacteroidota bacterium
CTTGCCAACTGGGTTTTAAAGAATGGAGGAAACGACAGATTTTTAGGGTAAAATTTGATTGACGAGTGTTGAAAAATACGCAGAAGTTGCAGAAAATACGCAGAAGTTGCAGAAAATACGCAGAAGTTGCAGAAAATACGCAGAAGTTGCAGAAATACGCAGAAGTTGCAGAAATACGCAGAAGTTGCAGAAATACGCAGAATCGGGAGAAAATACGGAAAAAGTAAGACAGGTTAGCGGATAAAACGGAACTCAAGCGGAAAAAAGCATTTTGAAAGGAGAAGTTGATGAAAAAAAATAAAGGTGGGAACATTTGCATTGCCGACTATTTTCGCTATGCAAACGCCACAACCAACCGCACAGCGAAAAACAGCTGCAATGCCAGTCCGTTATGCACCATGAAGGAAAAAGCTAAACTTGACAAACTTAGCGTATCCCCAGCCGCACAAAAAACAACCAATGCCCAGCGCACAAATCCACGCTTCGCATCCGTTGTTTTTTTGCAGCCGCACGTAGGGCAGGTAAAGCAGGAGGTAAAAGAACCCGCCCACCCACCCTATAAAAAATAATTTTAAAAATTCACAATATTTTGATAACTTTACACACAAATTTTTTGACCATGAAACAGACGCTTTTTTATCAAATCTTAGGAATAGTCGCTTTTTTGCTGCTATTTGGGAATGTGCAAGCACAAACCCTTGTAAACAAAGAATGGGAACAATCGAATGGAATACCCGATTCGATTGCGTTCTCAGCATCTACCCTTGATGGGCAAGAAAACTTAATTGTAACAAGTAATGCAATTACAGCAGGACAACAAGCTAACTTGTTGGTAATGAAGTATGACAAAGATGGAAACTTACTATGGCAGGACACTTATAACGGAGCATTTAACGGGAAAGACTATGGAATTGCACTCACTACAGACAACTCAAATAACATTTATGTAGCAGGGGCAAGTCAAACGGGGGCAATAAGTAGCGACTATATCATACGAAAATATGATGAATTAGGCGTTTTACAATGGTCATCAACTTATAGCGGAAGTGGAGTGTATAACGCCCCAACTGCAATATGTGTGGATAATAGTGGCAATGTTTTTGCAACGGGAGCTACTTTTTCTTTGGGAACACAAACAGACTATGCTACCTTAAAATTTGATTCAAACGGGGTACAACAATGGCTAGAAGCCTACAATTATGCCAATTTGTATGATGTTCCTGCGGGAATTGAAGTAGGTGCAACGGGAAATGTATATGTTACTGGGGCAAGCGCAAGTTCAAATAACAATTACGATTATGCGACTGTAGAATATGATGCTTTAACGGGTAATCAAGTGAATGTGAGTAGGGTAACTGCCCCTGGTTCGGGTTTCGACAAGGCTACAGCTATGGCAAGAGATAATGCAGGCAATCTGTATATTACAGGTTCTGCGTTTGAAACGAGTACAAATAGTTATGACATCAAAACCATAAAACTCAATTCGAGTTTGGTACTGCAATGGATAAGAACATATGATAAGGCGGGTTTAGAAGATGTCGCAAATACGATAGATGTTGATAATGGGGGAAATGTGTATGTCGGGGGCTATGTTACAACAAGTAATGAAGGGCGAAATTTTATTACGCTAAAATATGATGCAAACGGGAATTTGCTTTGGGATAAGGAATATAATGACAACCTTTTTTCCCTAAATGATGAACTGAGAAAGTTAGATGCTGATGATTTGGGGAGTGTTATAGTTACAGGAGAAAGCGAAAAAGCAGGAGGCAAAGATTTTGTAACGATAAAATATGATGCAGATGGTGAACTTGTGTGGCTGAAAGAATTTGATGCAAATAATGGAAATGATAGCCCAACAGATGTAAAAACGGATGGGCAAGGGAATACGTATGTTACGGGCAAGGCTTTTGACGGAACTTCTTTCCAAAATACAGTCGTCAAATATTCAACTTTTGTAAATCCTATTAATGTGGTGCTTGATAGTTTAGGGAATCCAATGTACATAAGCGAGCAAATTATTGTCAAATTTGTACCCTCATTTGTAAATACGGGTTTTGTAGACAACAAGGATAAGCTATTTGACATGTTAAATGAAGTAGTTCCCGATTCTATTGTTGTGGCTATGGAACAAAAAACGGGCATTTCCCTACGAAAATCGAAGGCAGAAAAAATATTTACTCGACTTACAACCGCAGATAGCATTTCTATTTCTCGTTTAGGAGAGAATATTAAATTGCCTCCATTTTGGAGTGCTTTTGTTATAACTTTGCCTAATACAGCTAACATTGAGCTAGTTATGGATAGTTTAAACCAACTTACCGATTATGTGGAATTTTCGCATCCGAATTGGATAGGAAAAAAGCATAGTGTTCCAAATGATAGTTATTATAGCGACCAAAAGGCGTTACATCTTAGTACATTTGCTGCTGCGGATATTAATGTAGAAGGTGCGTGGGATATTCAAACGGGGCAAGATACTATAAGAGTAGGGGTTTGTGATGACCCTATATTTTGGGGGCATGAAGATTTTGGGAATGGGACATACAATGGTTCTAAAATTAAAGGAGGATGGGATTGGGGCACAAATGCACATATCTCTAATGTAACAAATCCGCTATCAGAGCATGGGACAGCTTGTGCAGGGATTATTGGTGCCCTAAGAAACAATCATTTGGGCATATCTGGTATTGCAGGAGGGGATGTAGATAATTTAGGTAATTCGGGCATAAAATTATATTCTATGGGAATATTGCATGATAAATGGTTAGTCCCTTTGTCATATTGTGTGTCTGCAATTGTTGAAGCATCTACTCAAACGAATAGCGGTTATGGATATGGCTTAAATATTTTATCGAATAGTTACGGCTTTGCGCTTAATGCTTGGAGTCCGAATAATGTATATAGTAATGCTAACATTAATTTGTTGGCTCAAAGTGTTAAGACAGCGTGGCATAATCATTGTTTATTTGTTGCTTCGCGTGGGAATGACAACGACCAAGTTTTACAATACCCAGGTTGCTATGAAGATGCATGGGTAATGTGTGTAGGCGCAAGTGGAACAGATGGTTTGAGGAAAACTAAAACAGGCAGTAATGGCGACAATGGAGGCTGCTTTGACTGGGGGGCTTCTTTTGGCAGCCCTATAGATGTAGTGGCACCTGGGGTAACAGATTTGGTTATTACGACTAATCAGCCCAATCTTTCGACATTTTGTGTTGCTCATGCCGATACAATGTATCGTATGTTTAATGGTTCTTCTGCTTCTGTTCCACATGTGGCAGGAGTAGCGGCTTTGATGATGAGCGAACATCATACGATGAATGGCTATCCAAATAATCTTATTCCAGAAGATGTAGAGGAGTTGATTCAAATATATGCAGCGGATAGAGACGGTGGCGGAACTTTTCCTAATGGCTATGATGCAGACCAAGGTTGGGGTTTATTAGATGCTACTAATGTTATGCAACATATAGATATGCCTACTTACAGAGTAATACATTCAGGAATTCCCTTATCTACTACTCAAATTGGTTCAGCAAGCACTACGATTTTTTTACCCCAAGCATTTAACGGACTGGCAGCAGCTTATTATATTGCTGATAGAATAGACATTACGCACAATTACCTTATAGCATTACCTACACTTACTACCCAAATCATTAACAGTTGGATACGCCCAAGTGCCATCACGGGTATTTCAGCATCCAATACAGTGATAGACAGACCATATGCAAACCTATCCATTGCAACTATCCCAGGCGCCGTTTCGGTAAATGCCATTACCAGCTTTTGGCATGTTACAGCAACTTATGGAGGGTCAGCAGTCGATCAATGGCTACCTACTAACCCAAGCCAAGCGAAGTCCGCCTTCTCATTACACTTATATGACCCAGCCATTACAATAGCAACGGTAAAGGATATCAGTAATTTAGTATCCGTTTATCCTATTCCTTTTTCAGATATAGTACATATAGACTATAACATTCCAAATAGCGAAAATTTGCACTTACAGATTTCAGATGTAACAGGCAAAATTGTGTTCGAGGAAAAGATAATAGCTAATCCTAATGGACAACTTACGGTAAACTTGAAAACATTAAGCAATGGTGTTTATATCTGCAAATTGTCAGGCACAAATTACCAAATCGTAAAGAAAATTATTAAAAACTAACTTTATAAAACGGGAAAGGATTTCAATTCTTTCCCGTTCTCAACCATTTTTATGATGAAAAGTATTAACTGTTTTATTTTTTTGGTATTAAGCGTTTTTTCTTGCTGTAGGTATGATAAGATAGAACCAAAGTGTGGAGAACTCCCTCCACCCCAAAATAATCTTGGTGAGTATGACTATACTATGCCTAAATATCATTATACTTCTCCCTCATTTAATCCCAATAATGAAAATGAAATCGCATTTTATAGGTTATCTCCGCCAGAAATAGCGATTTGTATTTACAATTTGCAAACCCACGAATTACGAACCATTTATAAGCCACAAGAAGGATTCGGAACAGGAACCCCTGAATGGGGAAATGATAATTGGATTTTTTTTCCTATGAAAGATAGACAAATTTGGAAAATAAAAGCGAATGGGGATAGTTTGATGCAAGTAACAAATAATCCATTATGTTTTAATCCTCAGTTAAATACAAATTTTCACAAAATGATATATTATCATTTTTGGAATGTCTCTGAATTTACAGGAAATATTTTTATTTCTGATGAAAAAGGAAACGTTTTAGACTCAATTAGAGGGATAATGCAACTATCTGCATGGCAGAATAGCGATAATATAGCCCTCTTTTCCCATCTCAATTCTACAAATGCTATAGGAACAATTCAAGTTCTAAATCCAAATACAAAAGAAAGAATAGATATAGGGAGCTATAATTTTGACGGAAATTCAGAAAACGGATTGTGTTGGATAGATAATAATACTTTATTCTATATTTTGGAAGATGGTGTTTATAAAATAGATATTCCAACCCAAAAAACAACCCAATTACGGGTTACTTGCGAAACTAAAAATTATACTAATCCAAGTTATTCTCTTAGTTCCCATAAAATTGTAGCCTGTAAAACAACAAAAAAAATGGTAGGAGATAATTTGGTAGAAGTTAATAAGAAACTTTGTATCTTAGACATAGAAGGTAATGAGTTAGAAATCATTGAAATACCTGAATAAAATATGACTAATCAAACTAACTGTTTAAGTCCTCCGCACAGGCGGCACACAGGCAACCCGCCCGCAAAGCCCAGGCTTCTTGCCAGTGTGCCGCCTTTTGCCAACCCTCTTGTGTAGTTAAAAAATAAAATAAAGGTGCATAACAAAGGTGCTAATGACAAGTGGGCGAATCGAAGCTCAAAGCCAACCCGCCGCCCAACTGCATTAGCACTTGGCGTTCTCTGCCACGCCTTAAAGCATTACTTATCAAGCACTTTGGTTAATCAAAATTTGGGGGAAAAGACTTTTATCTCCATTTCATTACGAGAAAAGTCTTTTCCCCTAAATTTTGTAGAAAAAGCATAGCTTGAAAATTGACGTTTTAAAAAGGGCAAAAAACGACATGTTTTAGGGTAAAAGTTCATTGAGAGTTGCAGAAAATA
>JAYUZN010000807.1:0-11867 GCA_043751755.1 Bacteroidota bacterium
TTTTTACGCCAAAGAGATTGCGTAAGCCCAATATCTATTTGCGCTACCCCTGCGGCGGCGGCAGTAGTATGCACGCCTCCAAAAATACTACGACTGCTATCTAACCCATACGCAGCATATAAGGACGTAAAAGGAACAGGAATTTTTGCCCCTGCAAAGTTTATGATAGGTCCCCCAAAAGAGGCTCCTACTTGTATCTCTTTGGCGGCAAGTGGTCGAATGACGCGTGAAGGCGTGCAGGAAAAAGTCATCAAAATAAGACTGATGATAATAATAATATAGTATGTTTTGTTAGACATCATATAGAATCTATTTACAAAAATAATAACAGTTAAAGACAATTTATGTTTGTTACATAAATAGTTAGTTTATATAAATTTTTACAAAATGATTATACTTAATTATTCAAATATAACCAAACACAACAAACTTAGATTTATTCTATACCTTATTTATATACAAAATAAAACCCTTATTTTTAAGACTACAAAATACATAACTTGACGGTTTTATAGTCCCATAGAGACGTAATATTTATAGAAAAAATATACATGCCCTCCCTTATCTTTTTTCTTGTACTTGCATAAAAGAAGAAATAAATTGAGGGGGTAAATTCTATTTTCTATAAATATGTTGTGCCTACGGCACTAAAAAAAGAAAATAAAACAATATTTATAAATCGTTAAGTTATTCAATTTCCGTTTTTTAGTCTTTAGCTAAAAAAAAAGAATGTTTTTATACATTACAAACTAACACATACACCACACATAACTTATCATAAACACTGCTGCTATTGCCCCTAAAAAACAGACAATAGCAGCAGATTTACGCAGCTTATTTATTATTTATTTGTTTTATTATATAAGGTACTTGTCCTTCTTTGATAAAAACAAACATAAACAAACCATTTTCGGTTAAGCTTAATTTATTTGCTCCTTTTTCTACCGATTGACTCAATACTAATTGTCCTATAGGATTATAGACTTTTAGCGTTAGTTTTTCTTGGCTATTAATAACAATTTGCCCTTGACTTGGATTAGGATAAACTTTGACAATACTCACTAAAGCACTTGGTTCAACGCCAATAATAAGGCTAAAATTCGCCACTAAATTCTTATCTCCCGCAATGCTAAAAGAATATGAATTATTAGTACTTAAAATTACTCCATTCTCCGTCCAATTATCAAACTGATAATTAGCATTCGGCGTAGCAGTTACAGTTACTGCAAAACCAGCAGCATAAGTTCCTGCACCCGAAGTTGAACCTCCCACAAGAGGGTTTGAAGAAAGCGAAATAATATAGTTTTGAATAAAATTAGCTACCAGAGTTCTATCTGAAGTAAGATTAAATGTGTAATTAATATTAGTGCTTATAATTACGCCATTTTCTGTCCAATTGCTAAAAGAATAACCTGTATTAACCGTAGCAGAAGCCGTTACAGAAGTACCCGAAGTATATGAGCCTGCGCCGCTTGTTGTTCCACCAGGGGCTGGATTTGCAGAGAGACTAAGCGTATAATTCGCAGAGGTTTGTGTAAAATTAGCTACTAAATTTCTATTTGCTGTAACACTAAAACTATAAGGATTGCTTGTACTGACAATTACCCCATTTTCTGTCCAGTTTACAAAAGTATAACTTGCATTTGCAGCAGCAGAAACAGAAGCTGTAATACCTGAAACATAAGTTCCTCCTCCTGTAGTAGTACCACCTGGAGCAGGGTTAGCAGATAGCGTAATAGTATAATTAACCCCTACTTGCGTAAAATTAGCTACCAAGTTTCTATTGCCTGTAAGGGTAAAACTGTAAGTACTATTTGTGCTAACAATCACGCCATTTTCTGTCCAATTCACAAAAGTATATCCAGCATTTGCAGTAGCCGTAACACTTACAGAAGTTCCCGAAGCGTATGTACCAGCACCACTTGTGCTGCCGCCCGGTACAGGATTAGCCAACAAAGTAACATTATAATTATTGATGACTCCTGGTGTCCATACAAACATACCTCCAGTTCCTGCGGCTCCAGTAAATCCACCCGACCAACCGTTATTAATATCTGCCCAACCTGTACCAAGATGTTGCACAGCCGAATCTACTGTTACCCAAGTCGTTCCATAGTTTTCGGTATAAACAGAGCCATGGTCACTAGTAGCTGCACGCGCACCCGTTACAAAATAACGTGGTGGATTAGTACCCGGAACGTAAGACATGGCATTGCGCCATTTGATAAAACCTGCATTTTGAAAATTAGAAACTACTTGTGTCCATGTTGCACCTCCATCTACTGTTTTGATTATTCGATTTACAGTATCTGTACCTGCGGCAAAACACATACCAGTCGTGGCACTTTCCATCGCAAATTCTGATATAGTGGCATTTACTCCAACTAAAGCAGCTATATTTGCCACAGACCATGTCAAACCTTTGTTATTACTTCTGAAAATACGACTTTTATTAGTTCCAAACCAAACATTATCGCCATAACTTCCAATAGAACGAGTAAGTCCGTACTCACCTGCAAGAGGAGCAGGAATACTTGCTGACGGAACACGTGTCCACGTTACGCCTTGATTCGCAGTAGTATAAATTTCAAAGTAGTTGCTTTCGGGGTCTCCCACCAAAAGACCTTCTTGGTCGTTAAAGAAATGTACAACATCTGCAAAAGCAGTTGCTGAAAAGGGATTGCGTGCTTGCCATGACAAACCGCCATCTAAGGTGCAATATACTTCCGCGCCTACTACCGTTGCACTGTATAATACTACCCATGCCATTGTGTCAGAAAAACCTGCAAAATGCGAAAACTGCCAACCTGCCGTAGCAGGAACTGTACCTGCTGTCCAATTTAATCCACCATCATTGGTTTTAATATAGTCGTGTACCACAGCAGCAGCACCACTTCCGTCATAACTATCTGCCCAAACAATGTTGGCATCTATGACGCTGATAGTTTGAATACCTCTACTTTGAGCAAGATTGGTATTTTGTTGAGTTGCCTGCCATTGCGCAAAAGTAGAAATACTTAATAGCATAGCAAACAAAAGAAAGCATAAATTCTTTTTCATATTAAATGTAGTTAAAAATAATAAAAACGGTATGTTGAGAGTACAGATGTTAATTTGCAAGGAAGATACAAAAATGTTTTTTTACATAAATTAAATATATTAAGAATAAAAATGAAACAAGTTGATAATTTGGATTTGTGCAGAAAATTAACTCAAAGCTACTTCACATATTGCATCAACTCCCGTATTATTTACGATAATCAAATTGCCTAATGAAGCCGCATCTTCTGCTAATAATTCTACCGCAACATCTTCTTCTTTATCTCCTGAAAGTAAAATCATTGTTGCTGTAGAATTTAACGCACTTACGTTATTTGTTACAAAAAAAGATAAAGCATCTCCGCTGTTATTTTTGAATGATAAAAATTTTCCAGCAGTTACTCTGTTGCTATACGCCACTACTCTGCCATTTGCAGGAACGGTAAAAGATTGATACACAACATTCGTACCGCTTGACGGCGTAGTACGGATATATTGCAATTCAAAAAATGATTCCACTTGTTGTACATTGTCAATATATTTGTATAGCAAAAAAGCAAAAGATTTGTGCATAGAAGTTGCCAAAGTTACCCTTGAGGTTTCTACTTCTTTGCGAAGTTGCGTATCTTGATATTCAAGCCCCTGCTGTGTAGTACGTGCGTTAGACATTTGTACAAAAAAAGCCTGTACATCTGTTTGTACATTTGTTAAAACAGGATAATTGATAAGTTTTTGCGCCAAAATGCTTACTGCATTTATCCGTTCATCATACGCTCCTCTTTGATAAGAACTTCTGTTATTAGGCAAAATATCTGCATATTCTGCGGTATCATCAAGATATTGCCCTTGAATCAAAATATCCCATTGTCTGATTTTTTTGCTACTCAACTCTGCCAAAAGGTTTTCCATGAGCATTGTTTTGCTACGATACAAAGAAGCGTTTAGTTGCACGTTATTAAAGGCTTGCATAAAAGCATCATACGCAGTCTTCACAAAAACATAAATCATAGCAACATCAGCGTCAGCAGTATTGCCATTAAGTTTGTCTAAGTGGTCTTTAGACATGATAAGCATCAAACGAAAACTATTTCGCGTTGCACTATCAAATGGATTTCGGAGGTAACTCCAAATTGGTGTTTGCATTGTTTAGTAATATGAGTTATCAGAAAAAAAATAGACGTATAATATATATAAACGGCAAAGATAAAAAATAGTTGCTTTATTTCATTGTTTTTTTTACAAAAAAGCAAAAAAAAAAGAATAACGCTTTTATTTTATTTTTTATACGACATAAATTGTCTTACAATATTATTCATAATGTAGTAAAAAGTATTTACGCATAAAGTTTGTTTTTATTTATAATGCATAAAAAGAAGTTGCGGATATATCCTGTTTTTTCAGGAAAAATGCCCCCACAACACGCCGTTAAGCCTTCTTAACTTCTGATGCCCTTCGGACAACTGTCTTGAGTTACTATTTAGCTTCTGATGCCCTTCGGACAACTGTCTTGAGTTACTGATTAGCTTCTGATATCTTTCAGACAACTGTCTTGAGCTACTGTTTAGCTTCTGATGCTATTTAGATAACTGTAGGGAGGTACTGTTTAACTTCTGATGCGCTTCGGATAACTGTAGGGAGGTACTTTTTAAAAATCGTATAAAGAATTTTTATAGAAGTATATTAAATAAAAAGATAGTTAACCTTTTGAAAAGTAATAACTTTAACCTATAAAAATTGTAGCTATTGCAAATATTTAATAATTAGTTATACAATTATATTTTTTTTTGAAAAAGGTTATACATCACGCCTCCGTTTGTGTCTTCACAAACGGAGGACAATTAAACGCTCAATACACATATATCAGATAAACCATGTTTGTAGGGATATAAGTGGGAGCAAAAATGTTTGCTTATGGTAATCATCTTAAATATTTTGCTTTCAGCTGCAAAGCGAACGCTTCAAGAAAGAAGGTACAAGCAAACGCTTGCACCAGCAGTATTAAATAAATTAAATATTACTATATTAGCTCTCTTAAAATTATTTTTCATTATGTATATTAACATTAAAAGCAGTTACTTAGTTTCCCAAAAATAAAGCTAACAATAAATGAAAATGGTGCGTACCTTGTTCACGTGTAGGGGAGTAGCGACCTTGTGTATAGAAGCAAGAAGAAATTCCTTTTTGTACATGTTCTACTATTTCTTCATCTTCTAATTCCACTTTGTCAAGAGCCGTACCTGCACCTTGCTCCAATTTACTTTCATCAAATACATAGCTATAAAAAGAGACTTTTGTTTTATTTATACTTTGAGGCTCTACAATATTGAG
Source organism: Bacteroidota bacterium (assembly GCA_043751755.1). Lineage (GTDB taxonomy): Bacteria > Bacteroidota > Bacteroidia > J057 > J057 > JAAFHL01. The sequence continues at coordinate 5,368 of JAYUZN010000807.1, forward strand.
CGATAAGCCCCAAGGATAAAAATTAAACATCATATTGGGAAACACCCAAAAGTAATATGCGGCTATTTGCTTGCCAGCATCTATAGCAGAGTTGGGAATGTCAAAACAAGTATCTCCTGTTTTTCCTATGCCTAATTGTAGATTCGAATAAGCAAATGTTTCTGTGCTATAATTCTGATAATCAATTATTTCATTTAAGCTTTGATGTACAAAAGGAATATGAAAACCCTCTAAATAGTTTTCGCAATACAATGCCCAATGTGCTTTTACATAATAGGTTTTAGACAAATGGGGGCAAAATTTCATATTAGCCAAAGGTAGCCAAGAGATTCGTTTTAGCATATCTTCAACAAAAATAGAGAAAGGAAATTGGGGTTGTAATGAAGTAAAAAGAAGATTATGAATAAAAAAAAGAGGTAACTCTGTTAAGTCATCGGTCTTTGAAGGGAAATTTTCTGCGTCTTGAAAAGCGGGCATAGACAGGAAGTTGCCTGCTAAATCAAAAGCCCTACCATGATATTTACAGACTATTTGACGGGCATTGCAGGCTGTATAGGCAAGCAAATTGCCTCGATGCGTACATACATTGGACAAGCAATGAAGGTTTTTTTCTTTGTCGCAAGTCAGCAATAAGGGTTCGTCTAAATAATTTTCTAATAAGGTAAGCGGCTGAATATCCCCTGTTTGAGCAAGGTTTTCTTTATTTCCGATAAACTGCCAGCTTTGTGCAAAAATCTTTTTTTTGCAAAGTTCAAAATAGTGCGCTTGAGTATAAAAATCTGTATGCAAAGTTTTTGCCTTGCAAATGTCAGGTTCTATGTGAAGTTTGTTTTTCATGGAATATATGTTGGGTTTAGTAAGTTGAAAGTTATAAGTTGAGAGTTGAAAGTTAATATGAGTTTATCATAATTAATTAAAATATCTTTAACATATATGTTTAGATTACTTCTCACTCGTACTTAGGTATAAAAATTAAATAAATGACAATTTTATAGTCCCGTAGGGACGCGATATTTATAGAAACAAACAGTCCCCTGCTCCCCTCTTGTTTTTTGTGCTTGCACAAAAAATAAAATACATTGAGCGATAGATTATATTTTCTATAAATATATTGTCTTTACGGGACTACTCGTCGTGAGCCTGTCAAAAAAGCGGTAGATTATATTATATAAGATTTGCTATTTTTTCCATTGTATTCCAGTTTCTTGTGGTTGCTTGTACCTTCAATTTACTTTCAAAAAAGGTATTTGTCAATTTGCTATTTCCGTAGCCATTTGGACAAAAAAGGTAGATTGTTTTTCCCACTAAGCTATAAACATCTTCGCCATATTGCCCAGCTTCGACTTTTTCCCAGTTTGCTTCTGTGGGAGTATCCGAAAGAAAGGTTACATGCAGTTTGCTTATATCTTCATTTCCTGTTAAAATAAAAGGATTATTTGCCAAAACAGTCTGCCATTCTTCAACTTCTTTAACTATTACGGGTACTTCAAAGCTCCACTTTTCCAGAATCATGGCTTGTATTTTTTGCGCCAAATGGGTAGTATTTTCTTTTTTGGTCTGAAAAATAACATTCCCACTTTGTATATAGCTTTTGACTTGCTCAAATCCAAGTGCTTGATATTCAGCACAGAGAGCGGTCATTTTTAGGACTTTTTGCCCACTTACGTTGATACCGCGTAAGAGAGAAATGTAAGTTGTCATATTTGTGTTAAAATTTCTCGCAGATGAACGCAGATGTTAGCAGATATGCGCAGATGTACACGTTTATCTGCGTTTATCTGCTCTTATCTGCGTTTATTTGCATGCTTAAAATACTACTTTTAACTTTATATTCTTTCCGTCCCTCTTTACCATTAAAGTAGTTTTATCGCCTTTCTTAAACTTGCTCAATGCCTCCATATAAGCATAAATATCTTTTACCTCATACTTGCCTAATTTAACGATAATATCGCCTGATTTCATGCCAGCTTTATAGCCCGATTTTCCTTCCGAAACGCCATCTGCACGCACTCCGCCTTCATTGTACATATAATCAGGCATAATCCCCAGCGTAACTTTGAAGGACGCAGTAGTAGCACTTTTTTTCTCTTTTGTTTTAAGGAAGGTGAGTTTAGGCAAAGAATCTATCTTTGTAATGGCTTTATACATAAAATCTAATATTTCTTTTTCCCCCTCAAAGTTGATTTTGTCTATGTCATCAGTCGTTTTGTGGTAGTCGCTGTGTCCTCCCGTAAAAAAATGCACAACAGGTATGTCTTTTAAATAAAAAGAAGTATGGTCAGACGCGCCTACGCCTGAAGAATCGTAGGTAAGAACAAAGTTTTTATCCATATTCAAGTTATTGAACAAGGGAATCCAGGCATCACTTGTGCCTACTCCACTTAATTCTATCTTTTTATCGGTGAGCCGCCCAATCATATCCATGTTGAGCATACAATCTGCGTCCGCAAGGGCAATTGTAGGGTAATTGGCAAAATAAGCAGACCCCAACAAGCCCAATTCTTCGCCCGAAAAGCAGATAAATAGGAAATTGTAGTTCCATGCTTTGCCTGAAGTTTTTATTATCCTTGCCAACTCCAGCACACCTGCCACTCCCGAAGCATTGTCATCAGCCCCGTTGTGAATCAAGCCTTCAGGTTTCATTTCACGAGAATTTTGGTCGTTTCCTAAGCCCAAATGGTCGTAATGCGCCCCTATGATGAGGGTATTTTTCTTGCCATAATCCAAAAAGCCTATGACATTGCGAATGGAAATGTCCCTGCGGGTAGAATGTACGGGGGAACTCGTGAAAGTTTGGAAAAAGCCGTCTTCGCCTTTGGGAGTCAAGCCTATTTTGGCAAAGTAACGTGCAATATAGTTAGCGGCGGAGTCCTGCTCTGCTGTGCCTGTGCCTCTGCCTTGCAAATCATCTGCGGCAAGGTACGTTATAATACTGCGAATGTTTTGCACTTCTGCTTGCTGCGCAAATAGGACGCTCATATTTGCGAGCAAGAGTAACAAGAAAATTGTTTTTTGGAACATAAGAAAATGATAAGCTGTGAATGGGGGCAAAGGTAGGGAGTTTCAGGCAGATTTTGGCAGATAAGTAGTTGAAAAGTTCTAAGTTGCGTTGCACTTTGATACACTGAGCTTGGCGAAGTGAGCATTAATACACGTACCGTCTTATGGTAGTCCTCTGCCATAGCAAAGGGCTACTATAAGACGGTTTTGCGTAAGTCCTGATATAAACTCTCCTCATTTTACCGCTTCCACTTTATAGCCTTCTTTGCGCAAAAGGGAAATAACCCCGTTTTCGCCCATCAAATGCGCTGCGCCAAAGGCAAAAAAGGTCTGTGATTTCTTGGCAGCTTCAGCAATGACAGGAATCCAATTTTGGTTGCGGTTTTTGAGCAAATTGTCCTCATAGCCCTCCGAGTCGGTCATTTCCTCCTCCTGCTCCATCAGCTTCGCAACCCCTGCAAGGTCTTCTTTTTTGTATAAATCCACCATCTCGGCATACATTTTCTTCATTTTGGGATAATCCTCTACGGATTCTACGAGCCATTTTGCTTGCTGCGCTACGGGAATGGCATCAAGTGCGTCCATTTGGTCGCTTATAGATTCTAAGCCTAAGAGTTTTTTGTCCTCTTCTTTTGCCATTTTCATGAATTTTTCTTCATAAGAAACTGTCTTGGGGCAACCTAAGAGTTTGGGATACATCAAAGCCGAGAGCAAAAGGGGCTTCATTCTGCCAAATAAGCCGATAGACATGCCTACGGAATCTTTGAAAAAGGTGTTTACTTTTTCATATTCGGCGGGGCTAAGGAGTTTTTGCAGGCTTTGTCCGTCTTTCATGATACTTTTCATTTGGGCAGCAAGCATAGCTCCCTTGTTATCCATGTCTATTTCGAGGTAAACCTGTTTGGCTTCGGTGAAACTTTGGCTTATTTTGGCAGGAAAAACCATGTCATCGGGGCAAATGGCGTGGATTGTTCCATATAAATAAGAGGGTTTCTTCAAGCCATTGCCTGACACACGCCACAAAAGGGAGTTTTCGGCTTGAGTAGAATCTGTTTTTGCCGCAGATGCTTGTGAATAGCCTTTCAAGACCCACGTAAAGGCAAATATAAGCGCAAATATACAGGCAAAAAATGGCGTGTTCATGTTGTGTTTTATTGTATTTCACGCACAGTTCGACAAGCTCACTGTAAGAGATTTTCGCAGATGACAAGATTTTTATTTTTTTGACAAGATTGACAAGATAAACAAGGAAAGAAACAAAAAGTAAATAACTTGATGTTTTTCTCACCACTAAGGCACTAAGAACCAAGAAAATATCAAGTAAAAGAAGACATCTAAGCTATATTTGCCTTCCTTTGTTTTCTTTGTGCCTTAGTGGTAAATGATGATTTTATTCTTTTCGTGTTCCTAAGAAAATTAATAGGGTTTCTCATTTTAACATGCCTTTCCCACTTATTTTTATGACCGTTTTAACCACTTTTGGGCTTGCTGTGTAGCTCCAAGGCATAAAGAAAATGAGTTGCTGTGTTTGCTCGTTATAATAGGCTTTTGTAGGGTCATTTTCAACTGCGCCCGTTACGACCGCCAATTTTTGCTTGCCAACGGTTATAGAAAGCGGTGCAGATGCGATATTGTTTATCCCCCACAAAAAGCTGCGTTGTGTAGGCATTTCTGCGTAAGTGCCTTTGGGCGTAAGCGTGATTTCTATTTTTTCGGCTGTGTTTTTTCCTTGAAATTGCAACAAAGCTGCAGCCCCATCTTCCTCACTATCAGGCGTTTGTCCATTGTCTGTGTATAATGTATAGCTTGTATTTGGCGTAGAAATATCGGGAAAATAATTCATCATTAAGGTATCCGCTTTGTAGCGAGAAGTATGATTTACGTCTTGCATAGTGGGCAGAAAAGCCCCTGCTTTGACAAAAATAGGGAGTTTATCTTCAAAGACAGGAACAGTTATCATTTTTCCGCCGTCAAATTTGCTAAACCCATGAAAATCAAACCATTTTCCTTTTGGTAAATATACATTTCTGCTCAAAATGCCTTTTTCAAAAATGGGCGCAACTATCAAACTTTCGCCCCAAAAATACTGGTCATCTATGTTTTCGGCGATGCTATCTGTACAATAAAAATACATGGGACGTGCCAAAGGCAAGCCTTTTGTATGATTTTCCCATGTTAAAGTATAGTTATAAGGCAACAAACGATACCGTAATTGAATGGCTGTTTTGACCAAATCCTGTGTTTTTGCCGAAAAATAAATAGGCTCTGCGGGCAAACCTGAACCATGTGCGCGCATTATCGGCGAAAAAGCCCCCATTTGCATCCAACGAAAATACAATTCCTCGTCTAAAGGCCCGCCCGTAAAACCGCCGATATCACTGTGCATATAGCCGATTCCGCAAGCTCCCGCCCCCAACATAATGCCCGTTTGTGCGCGAAAAGAAGCCCATGAACGGGACACATCTCCCGACCAAGGAAAAATATTGAACCGTTGAACGCCAGCATAACCTGACCTTGCCAAATTAAATAATCTTGTGTTGCCAAAGTCTCTTTTATGATTTTCGTTCAGCATTTTTGCCCAATACATAGGGTATAAATTATGCACTTCTTCGGCAGAACCTGCTTTATGTTTCAAGCGTTTTGGATGATTTTCAGGCTCGCCAGAGTCGCACCACCAACCATCTATTTGATAGGTTTTCCAAAGATGTGCATATTTTTTCCAAAACCAAGCCTGCGCATCATAGCGAAAAATATCCATCAAAGCCGCCGAACCTGCCCAAAAATCGGGAATGACTGCAGTTGCTCCAGAATCTGTTTTGGCAAAAAAGCCCAAAGAATCCAATTCGTGATAGTATTTGGAGGTTTTGGTAAAATAGGTTTCTGAAATGAGTATCGTTTTTACGCCTTTGTCATGGAATTTTTTTATCATGCTATCAGGATGCGGGAATTTGAGCGTGTCAAAAGCCATATTTCCCATTTGTGCCAAATCCCCAAACCAATACAAATCTAACAAAGTGGCTTCCAAAGGAAAACCTGCTTCAAGGGTTTTATTTACTACCTCTTCGGCTTCTTGCTGCGTTTTGTAGCCAAAACGAGATTGTATATAGCCCAACGCCCACATAGGCGGAACGGCTTGATGTCCCGTAAGATAGGCGTAGTTTTCGGTAATTTTTGCGGCATTATCTCCAAAAATCATATAATAAATAAGGGCAGAATCTTTCACGCCATATTCTAATATATTATCCGTAGTTTTGCAAATATCGAAATAGCCATTTCTGGGATTATCGAAAAAGATTCCATAATTTTTGGAGGATTGAATAAACGGAATACTCAAATTCAAGCGAGATTCGCCTTGTGTGTAGCCAAAAGAAGCTGTATTATAAAGGTACAATCTCTGCCCGCGTCTATCGATATTTATCGCCCTTGAACCTGCGCCATACACCCTTTCATCGCTGTCCAAAAACATACGCACGCCCGCAATGCCTTCGCCTTTGTCTTGA
>JAYUZN010000808.1:0-6737 GCA_043751755.1 Bacteroidota bacterium
GGTGCAAGCGTCCGCTTGTACCTCCTTTCTTGAAGCGTCCGCTTCGAGGATGGAAGCGGACGCTTCAAGAAGCTGCCACAAGCGGACGCTTGCGGCAGCCATCCCGCTAATTTAACCTCGTTTATTTTATAAGTAGCACTTAAACAATTTCCTCCGCCCAATCTTTTTCCGCATCTATGCCTCTTTCCTCCAAGCTAAAACGCACGCCTATCAAATGTATTATTTTGTTAGAAAGTAAGTATTTTGCAAAATATTGATTTGCCCTAATTTGCGCTATAGCAAGCTCTGGGCTGCGGTCTTTTTTAAATTCAAATAAATAAATATGCTCTTTCGTCTCCACAACAGCATCTATTCTTCCGCCTTTTACTACGACTTCTGCCTGCATTTTGACTCCGAGCAAATTGAATATCAGATAGATAATGGCATGATAGAAATTTTCTCCTACAGCTTTTATATGACCATTTTTGTCTTTTTTTTCAAATAAATCTGCAGGAATCGAATGAAACATGGCTTGAATAATTTGCTTGACTTTGTCCAAATCATTGTCTAAAAAAGCGTCTCGAATGTCAAAAATAGAAACCCCTGCATCAGAGCTTGTATTATCCGTAAATTCTGCTAATAACATTTCATTGTAAGCCTCTCTTACTTCCTTGTTGGGAAAGCCAACTATATAATAATCAACGGCTCCGTCGCTCATTATTCGCCCTTTTACCGCTAAATAGCCCGTTTGCAATAGCAAACTTTTGTAATCTAAGGCGCGCAAATTGTAGGTATCGAATACTTGTGGACGAACTTTGAGGTTTTCTAACTGATATTCCGTCAAATTTGCCATCATTTTGACCAAAAAGGTAGGCGTACCTGTAGCAAACCAATAATTGAAAAATTGCGAGCTGTTCAATAATTGTAAGGTAGAAAAAGGATTGTACAAGAAATTTTCCCCGTCCCACGAAAAACCATCATACCATTCTTTCACTTTTTCCAAACATCTTTCCCGGGTCAAACCCGTTTTTTTCGCCAATTTTGTGATTCCTTCGGGAAAATAATGCTCTAATTCTGCCTGTGTATAACCGCAAATCGTTGTGTAATCTTCAGCTAAAGTGAGGTCTGTCAAATGATTAAGGTCGGAAAAGATAGACACCCTTGCAAATTTTGAAACACCTGTAATAAACAAAAAACGTAGATAATCATCGGCATCTTTCAATGCTCCATAAAAGGTTTTCAGTATGTCGCGATTTGCCTCCGCTACTTCCGAATTGCCCGCCTCTAAGCCATGAATAATGGGTTTATCGTACTCATCTATAAGAACCACCACCTTTTTTTGGTACTTTTCATACAACAGCTTAATCAATTCTCGAAACATTCTGCCCTCATCAATTTCTGTAAAGCTAAGTTTTTCCTCTCGTGCCATCTCTTGCAAAGCATTTTTGAGGGCTTTTTCTAAGCCCATATTGCCTGCAAAACCAATTTCTGACATAGAAAGGTGAATAATGGGATAGGATTCCCAAGTTATTTTATCATAAATAAACAAGCCTTTGAAAAGCGCTTGTTTTCCTTGAAAAATAGCCTTAAAGGTATTGATTAATAGCGACTTACCAAAACGGCGAGGACGAGAAAGGAAATAATTTTTTATCCCTTCTTTGTGTAGCAAGGAATAAATCTGCGGCGTTTTGTCCACATAAATGGAATTTGTGCCAATAAGTTCGGAAAAGGATTGAATCCCAACAGGATAGTTTTCTGCCATTGACGGTATTTTGGGACAAAGATACTTATTTTCACGCAGATTTTCGCAGATTAAACCGCAGATTTTCGCAGATATTTTTTTTATCTGCGTGAAATAACAAAAGGACGGGACAAAATCTGCCCATTTTCGGCTTGCAAAACGAGATGATACAGCCCATTTGACAAAGCAGAAATAGGGATATTTTGGGTCATGTTTGGGCTTGACGCAGAAAAATTATCTGCCATAATTTCTTTTCCCATCATATCTATCACAAAAAGGCGATAGGTTTCGGGGCTATTTTCTGCCAAAACCAACTGAATAGTTAAGTCATTTCCTGAAACAGGATTCCCTAATATATTCAGCTCAACTCCTTGCAAAACAGCACTTTCTGTAGCGACTGTTGTGGCAATTTGCAACTCCATTATCACAGGCAAATGGTCAGAATTGAGGGTCAAAGCATTGCAAACGGTAGAAGGAATAGAGGTGGTCAAAGCACAATTTAAGTCTGTGTTATAGGAAACCCCATCATTGCCAAAAGTGCGGTAAGAATTGGCTTTATAGCTGATTTTTGCGGTGTTATTTTTGATGGCATCACTCATCAAAATGAAGTCAAAACGGTCATCTAAGCCGCCACCTGAAAAGCAATTTGCCGAAGAAGTAGAGGGGCATTGTGTATGAATATTTTTGAAACTTGAACCCTGCCAGCCCGTAGTAATGCCCGAAGGGTCGTAGAAACGCTGCGGATTGTTGGCATCTAAAAAGGTCTGATAGGCGGCTTCTGAATTTGAATATAAATTCAAATCGCCCATAACAATATAATTTTGAATGTTGGGTTGTGCGGCTATCCAAGCCATAATATCTGTAGCCATATTGCTCCTTTGTGCCGCATCAGGCGAGGTGTTGCCTGCTTTGAGATGACAAGAAATAACCCAAAGTCGGGTGGTATCGCCGGCAGTTGTAGCGGTTTTGTGGTACAATTCATATACGTCTATGTCGCGCACATTGCCTGTAATAGCTGTGTGAGAAAGATAGCCAAATTTATTGTTATTATAAAACAGCATATTTCCAATATCCGAACTTACACTGTTTCCTGCGGTCGTAATATTCATGGCAGCATTGTAATTATTCAAGACATTTGTCTTGATATTGAGGGCATAAGCATTGTTGCCATTCCAACGTAACTCATTGACAGACAACAAGTCTGGCTTGTAATAGCCGAGAATAATATTCAGCCAAGCATTTTTGCTTGTAACCGTAGATGGCGTACAATTAGGACCTGCTGTAACGCCATATTGGAGTAAATTGTAGGTCATTACCCGAATGTTATCGGTGTATTGTGCAGAAAGTCCTAATGTTAATAGGAAAGAAAAGCAGAGAAAAGTTATTTTTTTCGTCATGATTTGGAAATGAATGTGGGACAAAGGTACGAAGATTTAATTGAAAATGGAGAATTGAGAATTGAGAATTAGGGTAAGTAATTGATTATTAATTTTTTAGGACGCAGATTTTCGCAGATAAAAGCAGATGTCGCAGATAAATAATTTCATTTTTCATTTTTATTTTCCATTTCCATTTTTTTATTTATCTTTGTGGAATATTTGAAGTGTTTGAATTTTTTTTTGGTTATCTTATTTTCAAAATATAGCGAAAACGAAACATATACTTGCTTATTTTTGGGCTTGCAAAACGGCTTAATTGCCCAATGTTATTCCGAAATTTAACCATTTTTCCATGAGAAAACTATTCCTTATTTTTGCTTTTTTGGGAATAAACGCCCTTTTTGCGCAGCCTTTACAGCCTGTTTCGCATCAGGTTCTCAACTATATTCAAGTATTGTTTGAAGGGCAGATGCAGCAAAATGCCGCTTACTATCACTTATATGTCTGGGAATCAGATAGTTTGGGCTTTTTTTCGCCTACAGAAAAAATAGCCTTCAAAAGGCAGGATTCTATCCCCCTTTTTATTGTCCCACAACTCCATTGGGGGCGGCATTATCGTTGGCTTTATACGGCAGATGATGTACTTGGGAAGCCTATTTTTGTGTCTGATACTGCTATTTTTGAGATAGCAAAAACGGAGAAAATATGGTTTGAAAAGTACCAATTTAACCTCCTAAAAAACACACAATCAAGGGGTTATATTCTCGTTGATGGCGCAAAATGCGTAGTGAATAGAGCAGGAGAAGTGCAGTGGATAATGCCTCGCTACCTTAGATGGAAAAATAAAACCTTGAAGGGGCTTATTCGGGATTTGCGTATGACAAATGCAGGCACTTTTACTTGTACGTTTATAACGGGCGAATGTGTGGAGTTTGACAAAACAGGCAAAATCCTGTGGATAGCACCGAATACAGGGGAAATTTCTAAAGATACTTCCGAATTGTATCATCACGATTTTCGCAAGCTCCCCAACGGAAATTATATGGCATTAGGGCAGTCTTCTCGTAAAATGGCACTTCCCAAAAATATCCCTTTAGAAGCCTATAAAGGCGCGGAAAGTATTACTATTCAAGGTGATACTGCTTATTGTACTGCCCTTTTTGGCAATGTTATAGAGTATGATGCGGCAGGAAAGGTGGTCTGGTTTTGGGAGTCTCGTCCGTATTTTAGGGCTTTGTATGAAAAAGGACTGAAAGCAGGTAGCACACACCTCAATGCCTTTGTGCAGGATAGTGCAGGGAAGTATATCTACCTCAGTTTCAGGGATTTGAATATGATAGCGAAGTTGGATAAGGAGAAAAAAGAGGTGGTAGCCACTTTTGGCAGAAGCCTGTATGCAGCAAATGAAGACAGGGGAAATGACCTTTTTGTGGGGCAGCATGGAATAGAATTGGGCAAAAATGGGGAACTTATTACCTTTGACAATGAGTCCAAAACCCAAAAACCTTCGACAGCTCTTATCCTTTCGCAGCCTTTGCTTTCCCATGAAAATACCCAAATCTTATCAGGTTTTTCCTGCAAAGTAGATAGCCTTGATGACGGAAAAACTTCCCGTTCTGGCAGCGCGGAAATGCTCGAAAATGGCAATATTTTGATAGGAATGGGCGGTTTAGGGCGTATTGTTGAACAAAGGGTAGCAGATTCTGTGCGGATTTGGGAAATGAGGTGTATGCACTTTGATACCGTACAGAAAAAAATCCTGCCTTTGCCGAATTACCGCTGCCATTTTGCCCCAAGTATGTATCCTTATCTCTACAGAGTAGTGGAAAAAGGCGCGCAACACATCACGATTTACAATCGAGGAGAAATGCCAGATAGCTATGAAATCGAGTCGCAGAGGGCTACGGGCGAAAAAATTAGCCTCCTCAAAAGCCCCGTCATAGTGGCAGGACACTCCTACACACAGATGATTCGCAAAGGAGCGGCGGTCGTAAGGATTCGTTCTGTTCATCATCCTGAAAGCATTATTGTTCTGAAACGGGAGGCAAAGCCATAGCTCTCGCCTCATTTAACTTTGTTTTTTATTTTTTTAAATCTATAACTATTTTCATTTTTTCTCATGAATTTTTTACAAACATGGAAACAGCAGGCAAAGTGCCAGCTCGTTTCAACGTTCAAAACGCTGCAAGCAGCTTGTTTTTTCCTGCTTATGGGCGGCTCTACAGCCATGTATGCAGATGAGTTTAGGGTTACTATCTCTGCTACTGGGTACTTAGATGAGGTCTCATGGACGCTCACAAATGCGGCAAGCACAGTAGTAGCATCGGGCGGAAATTATAGTCAAGGTAGCACAAATGTCATTCCTGTAACGGGCGTATCGGGTGGTCCTTACACTTTCTTTATAGAGAGCCAAGGGTTCTTTAATGACAACACGCCTTTCTATTCTGTAACCTGCCTCAATGGGGGAACAGTTTATGTGACGGGTACATTGACCGGCGGACAAACCTTTACCTCCTCGTCTTTCACTGGAGGTACAGTGGGTGCAGCCCCTACGATTGCGGCAAGCGGCAATTCCCTCTGCGTAAATATTCCTGTTACTTTGACAGGGACTCCAGCTATGGGAGAAACGATTACAGAATATGTTTGGTACAGAAATGGCACCATCGTAAACTATCTAAATGCGAACACCCCTAACACTTATGGAGTAAATTCTGGAACGGTAGCAGGAAGCAACGATTATGCATTGGCAGTAACTTATGCCTCATTGCCGGGCTGCTTAACGCTTCCTGCTGTTACAACAATAGTAACAATTGTTCCTGATGCAACAGTTACGGCTTCGGGCCCTACCACCTATTGTGCCGACATGCCTACAACTTTGAGTGGTCCTGCAGGGGCAACTACCTATCAATGGAAGCGTAGTACCACGATATTAGCAGGCGCAACTTCAATGACTTATACCCCAGACAAATCTGGGAATCACGCCGTAACCGTAACAGATGCAAATGGCTGTAGCAAAACTTCGACTTGGACAGGTATTGTCATAAACCCACTTCCTGTTGCCAATGCAGGGGCAGACAAAGTACTTTGTGCAGGCTCTTCTGTCCAAATCGGAGCTGCCAGTAACCCAGCATATACCTACAATTGGTCTCCATCAACCGCATTGAACAGTCCGACCCTGTCTTCTCCTATCAGCTCTGCAACTTCAACCATTACTTATACCGTAACGACAACAAGGACTTCGACAGGCTGTAGTGGCACCGACCAAGTAATGGTTAATGTTATGGCAATACCTGCTACGCCTTCTATTGCAGTAAGCGGCACAGGCAGCACAAGACTTCTTACTTCTACGACACCAGGGGCTTCTACCATCAACTGGCTTAGAAATGGGATTGCATTTGGACAAAATGGAAAACTCCCAAATTCTACGCTGACAGTACCTGTATCTAATCCGACAAAGGCTTATAGTGTGGTTTCAAAAGATGCAAATGGCTGTTTATCAATGCCTTCTGCTGCTTCAAATGTGAGAATGAGCGACGGCAAAGGAGGTGAGGTTATCTTGACCGAAAATGTGATGCAAGCCTATCCAAATCCTACTACGGGGCTATTGCAGGTTGCGATTAACAACAGTGGAGTAGAGA
>JAYUZN010000809.1:0-2704 GCA_043751755.1 Bacteroidota bacterium
GGCATTAAAAAAGTGCCAATGTCTGCTCAAAAACAAGTTTTTATGGAAGTCCCTGTTTATACCATATATGAGCATACGATTTGGGGCGCAACGGCGATGATGATTAGTGAATGGTTGGAGATGATACGAGAAATTGGAGGTGATGCTTAAAACGGGATAGATTTTCCGTAAGTATCCCTGTAAACATGTCATTTCTTGAAGAAATGACATGTTTACAGGGATACTTATCTCGTTGTCCTACTTCAAAATATTGCGCGAAATCACAATCCGTTGAATCTCGCTTGTGCCTTCATAGATTTCCGTAATTTTGGCATCTCTATAAAAACGTTCCACATGATATTCCTTCACATAGCCATTTCCTCCATGAATCTGCACTGCCTCTGTTGCGCACATCATCGCCGTTTTTGAGGCATATAATTTTGCCATAGAAGCCGACAAAACGAAGTCCAAACCGGCATCTTTTTCTGTTGCAGCCTTCAACAACAGCCATCTTGATGCCTCCACTTCCGTCGCCATATCCGCCAATTTGAACTGAATTGCCTGATGATTCATCAATTCCGTTTTGAAAGATTTGCGGATTTTGGCGTAAGCTAAAGCCAAATTCAACGCACCTTCGGCAATGCCTGTAGCCTGCGCACCAATGCCTATACGCCCGCCATTGAGGGTAGTCATCGCAAACGTAAAGCCAAAACCGTCCTCCCCTATCCGATTTTCTTTCGGCACTTTTACGTCATTGAAATGCAAGGCATGCGTATCTGAACCCCTGATTCCCAGCTTATTTTCTTTCGGACCCAACCTAAAACCCTCCATTCCCCGCTCCACAATGAGACAATTGATGCCCCTATGTTTTTTCGCCTTATCTGTATGTGCCACCACCAAATACACATCTGCATGACCCGCATTTGTAATCCAATTTTTCGTACCATTGAGCAAATAATGGTCGCCCATATCTATAGCAGTTGTATTTTGATTGGTCGCATCACTGCCTGCTTCGGGTTCAGACAGGCAGAAAGAGCCTATCATTTCGCCCGTAGCCAACTTTGTCAAATATTTTTGTTTTTGCGCCTCTGTCCCAAACGTTTCCAAGCCCCAACACACCAATGAATTGTTTACAGATATAATCACCGCCGCAGAAGCGTCCCATTTCGCAATTTCTATCATTGCCAACACATACGAAACGGTATCCATGCCGCCGCCATTGTATTCGGGCGAAACCATCATCCCCATAAAGCCCAATTCGCCCATCTGCGTAATGAGTTCACGCGGGAAATATTGCTTTTCATCACGCTCAATAACGCCCGGTCTTAGCGCATTTTCAGCAAAATCCTTTGCCATTTGCTGCACCATGCGTTGTTCTTCTGTCAGTGTAAAATTCATTTTATTGGATATTTTGTAGTTGTGTGTATGGAAATTGGGGGCAAAATTACACACTTTAACTCAAATAAGGGCAATTTTGTTTAGGGCATTTTAGTAGGTTAAAAAACCGAAACGCTTCTTTCTTATCGTGATTGTGTGGTTTTTCAAACCGCACGCAGGAATAGAACGCTTTGTGTGGCGGTTTCAAAAACCGCACAACTTTTATTACAGCAAGCAAATTTTCGTCACTTCTGCCCCTATTTTGACGTAATATATGCCTTTTGCAAAAGTATCTGTAGCTAAAAGATATTCATTTTTGCCTTGTATAGCATTTATTTCTGCCGAAAAAACGAGGCTTCCATTCAAATTATAGACAAAAATAGGCAAGTTTTGGACTGTTTTTGCATAAAATTGAAGATTTGCCGTCCCTTTTGTGGGATTTGGAAAAACGCTTAGGGGCATTTCTGCCTGCAAATGCACTATACTGACGGCATTTGCAAGGTAATGATAGTGAAGGCTAAAGGAAATTTCCATATCCGAATAGATAGTCGCACTTCCTACCTGAATAGGAATTATGTCGACTCCTCCCGTAGCTAAAACAGAATCCGTAATTGTGCCAATCCCAGTGAAAGAAGCTAACAAACTGCTATCCGTAAAAGTCGTATCTGTCTGTATATCAGCTGCTAAAAGGGTATCTTCCGTAAAATCATTGCCAGACCCCATAACACCATCAGAAGCCGCTAAGAGAAAACTATCCAAAGAAACGCCCTGCATAGCTGAAAAAAGAAAGGCATTATTGGGCAACATGCCCCATATTTTCACAGAATCTACAAATACTACTGACACATAGCTTGGGACATTCTTATGGTTTTCTATTTCGTCCCGAATAGTCAAAAGGCTATGTGTATGAAAATCAGCACTTTGCAACTGCCCCCACGCAGGATTGAATTGCGGAAAAGAGATTTGCGTGATAATATCTAAATTTTGATAGGGAATACCCACCACAAAAGTAGTATCTGCAAAAGTTTGTGCTTTTGTCTGCGTAAAAGGGCTGACAAGCGCGAAAAACAGGCATATTGGGTAGATTTTTTGCATAATTGTATTTGTGTCCTTCTCAAACCTAAGTTAAGCGTTTTCTATGTTGGGGACAATGGAAAAAGAAAGTCCTAAACCATTTAGCATTTTTAGGAAGGTAGAAAGTTGAATATCTACTTTGCCATTTTCTATGCGAGAAATAAAGGTTTCTTTGATTGCCGTTTTTTCGGCTAATTGTGCTTGGGTAAGTTGCTGCTTTTCCCTGTGTTCTTTGAGCATCTCACAGATATAAAAGGCATTTGCTTTTGCCTCA
>JAYUZN010000810.1:0-3337 GCA_043751755.1 Bacteroidota bacterium
TTTTTCGTGCTTGCACGAAAAATGGGATAAATTGGGGGGATAAATTCTATTTTCTATAAATATGTCGTGCCTACGGCACTAAAAAAGCAAGGTAATTAATGATAGTCATAAATCGTCAAGTTATTAAATTTTCGTTCCTAAGTACCTGATTTAAGCAAAAATAAATCTTCTTTTAAGCAAAAAAGCCCTATATTTGAGACAAATTAATCGCCAACTTCCTTTATTTAATTTTATAAAATGCTGAAATAACATGAAATATATAACTACGTTTGTATTCCTTTTTTGTTTTTTGGGGAGCTTTGCACAAAACAAAGTCTTGACTGTGAGGCATAAAAGCTACTTTAAAAGGGAACTTTTTTACCTCAATGACCCGATTTACTTTTCCCTAAAACAAGACAAAACTCCTTTGTCAGGCAGGATTAGTGCCTTGACGGATTCGGCTATGACTATTCATTATTCGATAGTCTTGGACGATAATGAGGGTTATGAGCGGCAGGAATATGAGGCAACTATTTTATTATCAGATATTTCTGCCATTCGGGTGAAGGAGCATAAGCGGAAATTTAGCATCACTACGCGGCAAATTGCAGGATATGTAGGCGGTTTTGGGCTGTTTATGGTCGGGCAATCTGTATATACTTGGATAAGAGACAAAGACCCTCATTTTCGTTATATGATTACAGGGGCAGGGATTTTCTCGTTGGCACAAATCCCGCATTTAGCCAAAAGAAAGAAGTATGTTATCGGCAAAAAATGGAGACTTTCTGTGAATGAGTTTTAACGTAGCTGCCATTTTCTAAATGGCAGAGAAACCACCATTTAGAAAATGGTAGCTACGGCTTTTGCAATCCTTTCTACCCACAAACTATACATTTTTCCTGAAGGGTGCAAGCCGTCCGTTGCCACAAGCGAAGGCTGTGCAAGCCCTTGACGAGAAATGTCTGTAATATTCACATATTGAATCCCATATTGCTGCGCAAACTGCTGATTGAGCATGTTATAGGTGTCTATTCCTTCCGAAATATTAGGATTTCCCTGTCCAAAAGGCGTGTAAGCATAGTCTGGAATACTGATAATCAAGACTTTGCTCGTATCTCCGCCCGCTAATTGTATCGCCTTATCTACGAGTGCAGGAAATTGCTGCTCATAGAGAGAAATTGGTTTATTTTGATATTGATTATTTACCCCAATAAGCAAAGTAACCAAGTCATATTCCTCGTGAATATTGGCATTTGCAATGGCATCTAAGAGATTTTGCGTGGTCCAACCCGTTTGCGCAATGACTTGAACACTCACTTTTGTAAGCGGATTTTTTTGCAAAGTGTCTTGTAATTGATAGGGAAAACTTTGAGACAAAGGTACAGATTGCCCTTTTGTATAAGAGTCGCCCAGAGCTAAATACTTGATACGCAAGGTGTCAGGCTTGGGTTTTGGCTCAAGCACTTGTGGCGTTTTGCTTCCGCAACTTAGCAATAAAAATAGAGATAGGAAAGAGAGAAAATGTGTCATGAAGGTTTGTTACAGTTGTTAGTGCGGTTTAAAAAATTGCCCAACTATATTTACGTAGCTTATAAACAAAAAGATTTCGCAGATATAAAAATATAGCTGCGAAACCTATTTAATACGTACCCATTAGAAAATAAATAATTGATGGTTATGAATTTATCCTAATTCTCAATTCTGAATTTTCAATTAGTACGTATATTTATAATCAAATTCAATGTAATCCCCAGTATCTCCAGGGTCATCTACGAAGTCTGTGATGCGCATTACAGCAAAACGCTCCCCTTGAATCGGAATCAACGCCAATCGAACTATCACAATATCTCCTTCAGTGAGGGCAGGAGTGATAGCTGTTGGGTCAGCGGCAGAGAAAAATGCCTGACTAAGCGTATTCCAATTTGCCAAATCGTAGTTGAATTGGGTAGAATCTAGCACGACAAACACATTACTTTGTCCATCTCCCTCGTTGTTGGGCGATTTCAATATACGGGTAAAAGTACCAGGTATGCTAGACATCTCTTGAATATCCGCAGGGTCGTTTGGATTAGGTAAACCAGGAGGATTTGCCGCACCTAAGCTAAACTGAAAACGGTAGTTTAATCCGCCTGATAATTTGCTATACAACGGAAATTGTTTGTATTCATTAGAAATCGGATGTATTGGACCTGGCGGCAAAGTAGGCACAACATTTACCCAAACTACTGCGCTCTTAAAAGCTGCTTTTGTATCAATGGCATAGGCTGTGAGGCGGACTTTGTAATAAGGAGGTAAACCTGGAACAAGGTAATTTACCTCTTTTACTATCGAGTCTTGACCACTTATCACCTCGTCTTGCACAATAAATTCCGTCCCAATCAAGCTATCATGCTCATCATAAATCTGCCCTACTACCCGAAATACTTTGAGGGCTTCATTGTCGCTAAGGAGAAAAGTAGCTACGGTATGATCGCCTACTAATGCCAAAGCGTTGTTGTTGCCTGGAGGAACTGTTTGCCCTTGTGAACCGAATACCGATAGTGAGATAAGTGCTATAGCAGGACTCCCGTCAGCAGGAATAGGATGTATATCCCAATCGTGAGACGGGTCGCAGGCAGTTATCATACTTGCTATGAAAGCAATGATTAGAGCAAGGTAACCTTTTTTGGACATAGAAATACGTTTTTAAGTAGTTGAAAGTTATAAGTTGAGAGTTGAAAGTTAATTTAAGTTTATTATAATCAATAAGATATATCGAAAATATAAGTTTAGATTATTTATCTCTCGTACTTAATATTTGAAGTAATGATTAATTGAAAATTTGCCGCGTTTTTAGTTTGCGTAAAAGTGAAAAAAAATATAATAATTTGATTCTCAATTTATTATGATTTTCAATTTTCAATTTTCAATTTTCAATTCTTATTTGTGGTGCAATATATAGTTTTTTTCACAAAGCAATACAAAAAATGAAAAATCTACCTATAATCCCCCTAATTTATCCCGTAAAGAAGAAAGGAGGGGGGCTGTTTTTTTCTATAAATATTGCGTCCCTACGAGACTATAAAACAGTCAAGCTATTTATTTCTCCGTTCTATGCTATTTATTAATTCTTAATTTATCTTAATTTTCAACTATCAACTATCAATTTTCAACTACTTATAAGGCTTTTTCTTCGTCGCCAATGAGTTGTTTTATTTCTATTTCCGATTCGTTCAAATAGTTTTGACAGGCTTTGATAAGTGCGGAAGCCTCTTTAAAGAGTTCTACCTGCTTATCAAAATCCGAAATTCCTTTTTGCATTTCTTCTACAATCGCTCTAATTCGTATTATATCGGTGTCTAAAGATACTTTTTTCATT
>JAYUZN010000811.1:0-1897 GCA_043751755.1 Bacteroidota bacterium
GAACAATTTTTGTTTTTTTTAGCAGAAGATTGCTTTCTTTCTGAAAGGAGTTTGGCGAGAAATATAGCTTCTATTCGCACTTTTCATCAGTTTTTGTTGGCAGAAAGGTATTCCACTTTTGACCCAACGGAGCAGATAGAAAGCCCCAAATTTGCCCAAAAGTTGCCTGTTGTGCTGAATATGCCTGAAATAGAAGCCATTTTTGCAGCCATAAATGTGGCAAAACCTGCGGGAATCAGGAACAGAGCCATGTTAGAATTGTTGTATTCTTCGGGTTTGCGTGTTTCTGAACTTACCAATTTAACCTATAACAATCTCTATTTGGCAGAAGGTTTTGTGAAAGTGCGAGGGAAAGGCGGCAAAGAAAGGCTTGTGCCTATGGGCGACTATGCTGTGCAGTATTTGCAGGAATATTGGGCTGGAGTTCGGGCAGAAAAAGTGCCAAAACGGGGCTTTGAAAATCATGTTTTTCTCAATCCTTCGGGCAAATCTTTTTCCCGTATTTCTGTGTTCAATGTGGTCAAAAAACTCTGTGTATTAGCGGGTATTAGCAAAAATGTAAGTCCTCATACCTTTCGCCATTCTTTTGCGACTCATTTGGTAGAAGGAGGGGCAGATTTGCGGGCTGTGCAGGAAATGCTGGGGCATGAGTCTATCACGACTACAGAAATTTATACGCATTTGGATTCCGAGCATTTGAGGGTGGTGTTTACGCAGTTTCATCCGAGAAAATAGGCTGATGGTTCACGCGGATTTTCGCAGATGACAACAGATAACGCAGATAAATTGAGAATGGAAAGCCTTATATCTGCGAAATCTGCCCTTATCTGCGTTCATCTGCGAGATAGAAATCCAAAATATACCCCGCCACTTCCTCTGCATGTACATAATGCACAAAATGATGCCCTCCCACCGTAATATACGCCTCCCTCGGCGGACGAATGACCTCATCTGTCGCATTATGAATCCGCAAAGTGGGCAAAAGCGGCTGCGCGTCAGGCTGATTGACGATGAGCTGAACTATTTTGAGGTGATATATGTCTTCCCATTTTTTCGCAATCTCAAAGCAATGAAGCACCACAAATTTTGCAGGAGAATTTCGATACCTCATTTTTCCCAAAAAATGAAAGAGCCAAGATTTGAAAAAACCTTTGCGAATGAACCATTTTCCAAGTTTTGTCCCCCCAAACTTCCCCCCAATCGCTCTATCACTTTGCGTAAAAGCAGACAGAAGTACGCCTTTCAGGGCTATTTTGCCTTGAATATGCGCCACCACCCAGCCGCCAAAAGAATGCCCTATCAGCATATCGTCTGCGGTTATTTTATATTCTGCTATCACATCTTGCACAAAGTCGCTGATTTGCGGCTTATGTGTACGAATATTGTCCAATAAATGCCGATAATGCACGATTTCTATGAGGTATTTTTCCCTAAAAAAAGGAATCAAAGGCTCAAAAGTGCGTACATCTTCTAAAAAGCCGGGAAAGAATAAAATACGTTTCATGTTATATTTATGAAAAATAAAGAATCATTATTTTTGCTCGTAGATTTCAAGTAGCTCATGCAATTTTGCTTGCAAAATTTTCTTATCCACCAATTTGCGTTGATATTCCGCAATTAAAGTAGGCGAAAGATGGCGACTTAAGGCATATTCTACCACTTGTGCATCTTTCGTAGGGCAAAGGAGAATGCCAATGCTGGGGTTTTCGTGCGGTTTTTTAATGTCTCTATCTAATGCTTCTAAATAAAAACTCAATTTCCCCAAATGTTCTGGCTCAAATTCTACCACCTTCAACTCAATTTATAGCCGTACACAAAAAATCATATTTGTAAGTTAAAAAAAAAGTCGAAAGACTTTGTAAAGAAGTGAGAAATACATGTCCTATTTTTTAAGCAA
>JAYUZN010000812.1:0-2748 GCA_043751755.1 Bacteroidota bacterium
GGCATGTTTCACGAGTACGTTACACTTCTCTATATTTTGAAAAGAAAACCTTATTGCAATAACTTGATGATCAATTTTTTAAATCATTGATATTAATAAAACAAAAGTAAAAAGTGTAAACTACTTTTGCTGTAATATGAAACATGCCGATTATTCTTTAAAAAACTTAGTCGTAAACACGCCATTTTCTCCCTGCACACGCACATAATATACCCCCGCCGCAAAGCCCAACAAAGATACTTCTTTTTCGCCCGAAAAGCTACTTATATGCCACACTTCCTGCCCCAAGGCATTGAGGATATGTAGCTCTGCTTTCTCCGCTACAGAGATATGCAGGGTAGTAGTAGCAGGATTGGGATATACTTCGATTTCCTTGTTCCTTATTCCTTCTTCCTTACTCACCCCATAGCAGGGCGTAGCCGCCGCACCGAGACGGTAGTTTGGGAAGTTGGGAATGGACGTTTGTACGCACTTATCAAAATCCAAAGCATGTTGTAGCACTTGACAAGCAAGCCCTGCACTATCGGGCTGATTGATAACTGTATAAACATCAGTAGCTCCAAAAGAGGATATGTATATTTTGTCGTTAGGAGCAAGTTGTGGTACGTAAAACAACGCATTTCCGTATTGAATATTGTCATTTGGATAAGTACAAATATAGCCGTCATAACTTGCCACGACTTGTTGTGAGGCTAAAATATCGCTTGCCCACAAATCGAATTGCAAAATATGATGATAACAAGTAGCATATAAATAGCGAGAATTAGGCGAAACGGCTATATCTCCCCAAACATTCTCATTCATAGGCGTTTGTATGGTAAAATATACAGGATTACTCAATAAACCCGTACACCTATCAAAATCAAAAATGGTAATGCTATTGATTTGCTGTTGCCCTACAATATACTTTGTGCCATCGGGAGTAAAAACCGCTAAACCTTGCTGAAAATTTGCGCCAGATATACCAATAGTTTGTATTCCCATATCTATTATACTATCTCCCGTAAAAAGATGTGTATAATACTTATTTGCTAACACTTTTTTACTCAGAATCCACCAATCTTTGCCATTTGCATGTTTGCAAGCAGTCATATAGCCATTACATATCCAGTCATTTTGGATAATAGGCACATTTTTTTGTGTCATTGTCCCCCTGCCGCTATCTTGCTGCATATCTACTACAGAATATTGTAGAAAATGCGCTTGAAAGATATTCCCTTCATATATTGTAGGATTTTTGTGGAAAATATAATACAAATTGTCGTTTGAAGGGTGAGGCAGTATCATAACTGATTGCCGAAAGGGTAATCTGTAATCATGCCCATCATAAAACCATAACCCTTTGTTAAAATCCTTACTACCTTTCATTGTGTCGTGCTGTGCATGGAAAACGGTCAAGCCATTGGTATAGAATAATAAATTGCCCGATTTATCGGATATGGACGTATTCGTTTCTTCTGTCATTAAATAGGCTGTGCTGTCTGACTCTTTATAGTTGAGTGTTAAATCATTAGCCGTAAACTTCATATTTACTAAACCCCATTTAGGGTCAGTAGAACCATCTCCATTTAGGATTACCCAATTTTCATCTTGAGCAAACGAGAAGGAGAATGTCATATATAAAAGTATGAATAAAATAATATTTTTCATAATAATAAAAATAAAGAGAGAGACAAAACTTATTGCTTCGCCTCCCTCAAGTTGATGTTGTTATTCTAATATTATTTTGCCAGTGTATGACTTATCGCCACTTACGACTTTGTAGAGGTACATACCACTACTATATGTCCCTAATGATAAGTTTACTGTATGACTGTCTGTATCTATGTGTTTTCTAAGAATTAATTTTCCTCGTAAATCATAGATATAGACGTTTGCATTTTCTATACTAACCGTTGTAAAGTCAAAGGTTATATCGCCAGTTGTCGGGTTTGGATATACTTGAACGCCTTCAATAATTGGTATATTTTGCTGTGCATGTCGCCATTGCATATTTACAAGATTGCATAGCGAATCATCATTGTACCATAATTGCATAGTATGCAATGTATAGAGACTTCGTGCTTTGAAAACGGCAGAGCCTCCTGCTAAAGGACATTGATAAATGATATTCTCTAAGTCTGCTATTTGTATAGAATCTAAATGGTAAACCGCTTTTGCGACTGTCTTGAGGTAAATGTCATTTACAGTTCTCTCATTATCCTCCATTTGGCGAGTAGTAGTAATTTCGCTATTAGAGACTACTAAACTATCTGCTTTGTTATGTTTTTCCGTTTGCAGACTTTGCGAAATAGTTTGTATTTGGGCTTGCAAAACATTGATACTATCTTGCAAAGGTATATTAGCAGATGTAATACTTGCACTATCATTTGCATTTGTGGCTGATGCTAAAAGGCTGTCATTTGCATAGATTTGTAGTAATAAACCTTTCACATTTGTTTGTAAAGTATTTATTAAACTATCTTGTGATGAAGCATATATACTTTTAATCCCATCTTTTATTTCTGAAAAATCGCCTATATTTGTTTCAGATTTATCTACATAAAATTCTTCTACATCCACATTTTGCGTTTGTAGAATAGGGTTTTCTTTTACCTTTTCGTATAGATATGCTCCTTTTTTGCCCGTTTGTGGGGGCATTTCGGTTGTGTGCAATGCTCCCACAAATGTAGGGGCAAAAATCGTATGTATAATAAGCATAAATATTAGCATATTGATAGGATTGGAGGTAAACAGGGTGCCACGCTG
>JAYUZN010000813.1:0-9526 GCA_043751755.1 Bacteroidota bacterium
TAACAATTTGTATAAGCATTTGAACGCATAAAAGGCGTATTTTTCTTTTCATAAATCATTATGTCATGCACATTAAACCCTATTTCTTGAAAATACAAAGCATGTTTAAAACTCGTCAAAGAACGATTCCCATTTTTGATTTTATCGCCTACCACCCAAACAACCACTCCTCCTTTTTTGGTAATTCTCAATAATTCTGCTGCAACCTTCTCAAAATCAAATTGATAGCCATTATAATCCCGCAAATTGTCATAAGGTGGTGAGGTAACAACTAAGTCTATACTGTCGTCTGGAATTGTTTGCATACCTGCAATGCAGTCCATACAATAGACTTGATTTAAGGCTAATTCTCCTATCTGTGGCTTGATTTCTATAAATTCCATGTTCAAAAATTTAGTACAAAGTTAGGGTAATTATGCTTATTTCCCAAAAAAAGAGTGAAGCATGTTCATTTTTTGTAGTTATTGGATTACACAGATAAATAAGGCTTACGCATTTTGCCCCGAATTACGCTATTTTTCGCAAATTATGCTGCAAACGGGGTATTTTTTTCATTTTACGAAAAATGAAATATCGCCATTTAGCGGGTGGCGCACTTTTAAAAAGCGCGTCCCCCTGACAAGATTTGACTATTTTGGAAAATTTATCCCGTTCAAAGCATAATATATAAGCCAAAATTCGTAACTTTGTCTTATAATTCTCAAAAACGACAGAATACTATGTGTGGAATTGTTGGATATATTGGCGATAGACAAGCCTATCCCATCATTTTGAATGGCTTGAAACGCTTAGAATACAGAGGCTACGACTCTGCGGGCGTGGCTTTGTTGAATGGCGACATTCATATTTACAAGAAAAAAGGCAAAGTTTCTGTGTTAGAAGAATTTGCCGCAGACAAAAACCTGACCTGCAAAACAGGCATGGGGCATACTCGTTGGGCTACGCATGGTGCGCCGAGTGATGAAAATTCGCACCCGCATCTGTCTATGTCTGGCACTTTTGCCGTCATTCACAATGGCATTATCGAAAATTATGCTACCCTCAAAAAAGAATTGCTTTCCAAAGGTTATACCTTCAAAAGTGCTACGGATACCGAAGTATTGGCAAATCTTATCGAAGATTTTTATCAAAACAATGATATTTCTGCCGCAGAAGCGGTTCGTATCGCCCTCAACAACGTGGTAGGGGCGTATGGACTTGTGGTAATGTGCAAAAAAGAACCCGAAAAACTCATTGTGGCACGTAGAGGCAGCCCGATTGCGATTGGCGTAGGAGATGGCGAGTATATTATCGCTTCGGACGCTACGCCGATTGTGGAACATACAAATGATATAATTTACCTCAATGATGATGAAATCGCCGTAGTGACCAAAAACAGTCATACGGTTATGAATCTCAACAATGTGAGACAAACGCCTTATATTCAGCGAGTTGAGATGGAATTGGAGACATTGGAAAAAGGGGGTTATGACCATTTTATGCTCAAAGAAATCTTTGAACAGCCCCGTTCTATTGCCGACAGCATTCGTGGGCGCATCAATCCTGAAACGAAATCAGTCTGGCTTGGCGGCTTAGTAGATGTTCGTCAGCAGTTGAAAGAGGCGAAAAGGTTTATTCTCGTGGCTTGTGGTACAAGTTGGCACGCCGCTTTGGTGGGCGAATATTTGTTTGAGGAGTATGCCCGTATCCCTGTAGAAGTGGAATATGCCTCCGAATTTCGCTACCGCAATCCCATTATCGAAAAGGGAGATGTGGTGATTGCCATTAGTCAAAGCGGCGAAACGGCTGATACGATGGCTGCGATTAACATTGCGAAGGAAAAAGGAGCTTTGGTGTTGGGAATATGTAATGTGGTAGGTTCTTCGATTCCGCGCGCCACACATGCGGGCGTGTATATTCATGCGGGACCCGAAATTGGCGTAGCTTCTACAAAGGCTTTTACGGCGCAGGTTACAGCACTCGCCATGATGTCTTTGTTCATCGGCGATTTGAAGGGAACAACTACCCCTACTTCTCGTTCTGTGGTAAAAGAATTGCTACAAATTCCCGAAAAAGTGCGCCGCACTTTGGAACTGAATACAGAATTGATACAAATTGCGGAGATTTTCAAAGATGCTACCAATTTTCTCTATCTTGGCAGAGGCTACAATTTTCCTGTGGCATTGGAAGGAGCTTTGAAGTTGAAGGAAATTTCCTATATTCATGCAGAAGGCTACCCTGCGGCAGAAATGAAACATGGCCCTATTGCTTTGATAGACGAAAATATGCCTGTGGTTTTCGTTGCTACGAAAGATGAATATTACGAAAAAGTGGTGAGTAATTTGCAAGAAGTCGCAGCCCGCAAAGGGCGTGTGATTGCGATTGTAACGGAAGGGGATACGGTGGTGAAGCATTTGGCGGAGTTTGTGATAGAAATTCCCGAAACTTCGCATAGCCTTGTGCCTTTGTTAGCGGTTATTCCTTTGCAATTATTGTCCTATCATATTGCCGTCATGCGAGGCTGCAATGTGGACCAGCCGAGAAACTTGGCGAAGTCGGTAACGGTAGAGTGATTGTTAGCGAATGCTAAGTACGAGTGAGAAATTATCTATATTTAGGGGGCTGCGCGCTTTTAAAAAGTGCGCAGCCCTTATATTTTTGCCGTAAAATACCCCAAATTTAACCATTCAACCTTTGATACCTACCAATAAACCTCTGTTTTTGGCGATTCTGGCGATATTCTTCACAATTGAAAATTTAGCCCCTACCTTTGTCCTTTCACACTTCATAAAGGCTATTTCAAAATGAAAACACGTTTTTTTCTAAACTTCACTTTCTTGCTGTTGGCATACGCGCTACCAGCACAACTTTCGGTTGCTTTGCAATACGCGCCAAATGGCTGCAATACGACTTGGACGCTCACTTCTGCCATCACAGGCGGAACCGCTCCTTATACTTATATGTGGAGCAACGCCGCAACTACGGCTTCTATTGTTGTCCCCACAACGGGTAACTATTGCTTGACGGTGGCAGATGCAAATGGCTCAACAGCAAACACTTGTATAAATGTCAATAGCTTCAATGTGGGCTTAGTAAGCCCTGTCTATTGTCTCGGAGACCCTATAACCTTCAATTTTGACGGAGGGGCATTTCCTATCAGCATCAATTGGCAGGGGCAAACGGCTACGGCAACTTCTAACTTTTACAACTTGCCTATGCAGGGACCTTTGGGCATGAGTATGATTGATTTTACAGATGCAAACGGCTGTACTTATTCTTTGCCAATAGAGGAATGGGGCTGTGGAGCAGGCATCTCTGGCAATAATTTGTGCGGAAATACTACAGCGAATTTGTGTATGGGCTTTATTGACCCGCCCGGAACTACGTATAGTTGGGCTTTGAATGGAAACGCATTGCCCAATACTACGAATTGTCTCTTGGTAAGTCAGGCAGGGGCATACACTTGTACCTCTTTTTATCCCAATGGAATGTCGTTTAATGGCAATTATTCAGTGCTTGCTTTTCCAACGCCTATCCTAACCGTAATAGACATGTATGGCTGCGTGTCGCCGATTGTCTTAGATACGATACATGTAGGCATGACAAATGCGACCTTGTCATCTGTATATTGGACAGCAGGAACAGGGCTAAGTTTTGGGGGACAAAACAATTCTTTTTCAGTAACTGCCCCTTCAACGGTCGTTTTTCAAGCCATTTCTACAGATGGCTGTTCAGTCTCTGATACAGTCGTAGTGGGTTGGTGCGCGCCTGTGGGCTATGTGGAAGGCTTGACTTATAGCGATATAAATGGCAATAATATCTGGGACGCAAGCGATTTGGCGATTGCTTACAAGCCCGTTTCTTTGCAGCCCGGAAATACGGTGCTTACCCAAGCAAATGGAATGTACCATACTGCGATTGATACTATGTTAAATGTGAATATAACAACGCCCAACTATCAAGGGCAAGCCTCTACGCCTGCAAGTCAGTTGGGATATGTGGCAAATTCGTGGCTGATAGATGGCGGAAATGACTTTCTTTTTCCTGCACAACAAGATATGCGGGTAACTTTGGTGGCGACTACGAATGTCTCTCCCGGTTTTGGCGCAAATTATGTGATTCATTATGAAAACTTGGGGCTTGCGACAAATGCCTCCATTGAAATGACGTATGACCCCAATTTTAGCAGCATCCACAGCGTGAATCCCCCTATTACTTCACAAGCAGCTAATGTCATAACTTGGAATGTCGGAAATGTAGCTCCGGGCGGCACAGGCACTATTCTCATTGATTTTGACATGCCTAACAATATCGCTTTGGGTACGCCAAGCCTTACAAAAGTGGCGGTTTTGCCCATTATAGGCGATGCGAATGTGAGCAACAATCAAGATTCGCTTGCCCGTTTAGTTACAGGGGCATTTGACCCGAATGACAAAACGGTTTCTTTTGAGGTGCTTACTTCGGCAGAAGCGGCAAATGGCAAGCCTTTGGATTATACGATTCGTTTTCAAAACACAGGGACAGCCGCAGCGCAACAAGTGGTGGTTATGGATACTTTGAGCAGCAATTTGGCGATAGAAAGTTTTGAAATGTTGGTGGCAAGCCATAATTTTACCTTAGATTTGCTCAATGGGCATATTTTAAAATGGACTTTTGCCAATATTATGTTGCCCGATAGCAATACAAATGAGCCGGAAAGTCATGGCTATATTCGCTATCGCATCAAGCCAGCACCTGCTTTGACTTTGGGAACGCTTATTCAAAATTCGGCTTCTATTTATTTTGATTTTAACGCGCCTATCCAAACGAATACAACGACTACTATCATTTCTGATGCTTTGCGGATTGAAGATGGCAAACAAGGGACTTTCCTCCTTTCGCCCAATCCTGCGACCGATAATTTGCAGATTGCTTGCCAAAATGTATCAGAAATGCCAACAGCCGTTTCTATTGGCAATATGGCAGGGCAAAAAGTGGCAGAATATACTTGGAATGGCATGGAAAATCAACTCACAATTCCCGTAAGTAGCTTGCAAGCAGGGATTTACATTTTGACTGTGCATAGCCCATCGGGGGATTTGCATGTTAAATGGGTGAAGTTGTAGTTTCACGCAGATGAACGCACAGTTCGGCTACTACTCACTGTAAGAGATTTTGGCAGATAACGCAGATAAGAGGTATTTTATCTGCGTTATCCGCTTTCATTTGCGAAAATCTGCGTGAAACATCTCGAAATTTTGTACAAAAAGCCTCTCACTCAAACCACACACTTACCTCTTCCAGCTCTTTGCGTGCAATATCTGGTACTTGTGCATCTATGGCAGGATAACCGACAGGAATCAACAAAAAAGGGCGTTCATTTATAGGGCGTTGCAAGATTTTGGTCAAAAAATCCATGGGGCTTGGGGTGTGTGTGAGGGCGATGAGACCTGCATGATGAATAGCGGTGAGAAGAAAGCCACAGGCAAGTCCTACCGATTCCGTTACATAATAGTTGTTGTGTTTATGCCCGTTTTCTTCGATTTCGTAGTTTCTTTTGAAAACAATGATGAGATAAGGTGCCGTTTCCAAAAAGGGTTTGCGCCAATCTGTGCCTAAGGGGGCTAAGTCGCGCAGCCATTCTGCCGTCATTCTGCCCGAATAACTGTTGTATTCTTCCTCCTCTGCTTTGAGACGAATTTGCTTTTTGAGGTCAGGATTGCTTACAATGCAGAACGTCCAAGGCTGTTTATGCGCGCCAGAAGGTGCGGAAGAAGCGGTTTTGAGCAAGTTTTCTATGACTTCTTTTGGCACAGGTTTGTCGCTAAAATCCCGTACACTTCTCCGACTATTCAGCCATTCGTAGTATTGATGAGACTTTTGAAGCATGTCTTTTGCTGCCACAAAGGGAATAGAGTATGGGACAAATGGATAGTTCATAATGGATGATGAGCCTAAATAATGGTTAGGAAGTAAATGAAAGGGGCTCTTTGACAATTTTTGTGGAATTGTATTGGCGACCTTTGCGGTTAATAAGTGCCTCATTTTCAGCTTATAGTAAGTCTATTATTTACTACCTTACAAACTCATTCTTTTTTTGCAACCTTATTGCCTTCCAAAAAGTTATACTTCTGCACAAAAATACACAAAAATATGCTATTTACACAAAATAACACCCAAAAACAGATAGCGGACAAGGTTTTTGCGGGCGAAAGACTCACGCCCGAAGAAGGTTTATTTCTCTACGAACATGCAGAACTTGCCTATTTGGGCGTATTAGCCACATTTGTAAGAGAAAAAAAAAATGGGAAAAAAGTCTTTTTTAACCGTAATTTCCACCTCGAACCTACAAATGTCTGTATTTATGATTGCAAATTTTGCGCCTATTCGCGGGCTATCAAAAAACGTTCTGATGGCTGGGAATTGACGATGGAGGAAATGATGGACAAAATTCGTGCTTACGACCACAAACATGTAACCGAAGTACATATTGTAGGGGGTGTGTTACCGCAATATGATTTGCCTTTTTATGAAGAATTTTTCCGTCAAATAAAGGCACATCGTCCCAATTTGCATGTAAAGGCACTTACCCCTGTGGAGTTTTATTATATTTTCAAAAAGGCAAAAGTGAGCTATGAAGAAGGTATGACCCGTTTGATTGCAGCAGGATTAGAGTCTATTCCGGGGGGAGGCGCAGAGATTTTTCATCCTGAAATACGTGAGCAAATAGCCAAAGACAAATGTACGGGTGAGCAATGGCTTGATATTCACGAAGTTGCGCATAAGTTGGGGCTTCGCACAAATGCCACCATGTTATACGGGCATTTGGAAAAATTTGAGCATAGAATTGACCATTTGGAAAAATTGCGTCAATTACAAGACAAAACGGGCGGTTTTCAGACTTTTATTCCCCTCAAATTCCGCCACGAAAACAATGAAATGGACTATCTGCCCGAATCTACTACGGTAGAAGACCTGCGCAACTATGCGATTTCCCGCATTTATTTAGATAATTTCGACCATATAAAAGCCTACTGGCCCATGATTGGCAAAACTACTACGCACCTCGCCCTTTCTTTTGGCGTAGATGACATTGACGGCACAATAGATGACACGACTAAAATCTATTCTATGGCAGGGTCAGAGGAGAAAAATCCTGCAATGACTACGGCAGAACTCATTGATTTTGTGCTAAGTGTGGGCTATCAGCCGATAGAAAGAGATACTTTGTACAAGGTTGTGCATGACTATTCTGTGGAGGAATATGTGGCAGAGCATGATGGTTTCACGCAAGTTTTATCCTAAATTAAATGCCACGAATTACACGAATTTTCACTAATTAACGCCCAGAATTCGTGTTAATTCGTGCAATTCGTGGCGATAAAAACAGGTTTTGAAACAATAACTTTGTAAACGTTTTGGACGTATGCGCGGCGCACCCGTAAAAAGGAATAGCACGTAGCTCTACAAATTATTATAAACCTCTTGTATTCGTACAAGAGGTTATTTTTTGCATAAATATTTTCTTCATCTGCGTGAAAGAATCTCCTCAACCCATTGAGGATTAGCCAAATACCAATCTACCGTAGCTTCCAACCCCTCTTCAAAGCGAATACTTGGCTGCCAATTTAGGCTATTTTCCAAATGCGTAGGGTCTATCGCATAGCGCACGTCATGCCCTGCCCTATCCGTAACATATTGAATAAGTTGCGCAGAAGTTCCCTTTCCCCTGCCCAATTTCCTATCCAACATCTCGCACAAAAGATGAATCAAATCAATGTTTTTCCATTCATTTTTGCCGCCAATATTAAAAGTTTCCCCTGTTTTTCCACTATGAAAAATGACCTCTATTGCCGCACAATGGTCATTTACCCAGAGCCAATCTCGCACATTTTCGCCTTTGCCATAGACAGGAAGGGGCTTGTTTTGGCAAATATTGGCAATAAAAAGCGGAATTAGCTTTTCTGGAAACTGGTGAGAACCGTAATTATTGGAGCAATTACTTATGACGTAAGGCAGTTTGTAAGTATTTCCATAAGCTCGCACAAAATGGTCAGAGCTTGCTTTTGAGGCAGAATAAGGGCTTTGCGGGTCGTAGGCTGTTTTTTCGGTAAAAAAAGTATTTTCCTCATGCAAAGAACCATAGACTTCATCGGTCGAAACATGGTAAAATAGCACGTCATTTCTGCCTTCCCAAGCTGATTTTGCGATATTGAGCAAGGTAACAGTTCCCACAATATTGGTTTGAATAAACGCCATAGGATTCAAAATGCTCCTATCCACATGGCTTTCTGCCGCCAAATGTATAATAGCTTCTATATTATAACGGTCAAAAATGCCTTGTATCGCTGCTTCATCACAAATATCTGCCTGTTCAAATACATAATTTGGGGCGTTTTCTAGGTCTCTCAGGTTCTCCAAATTCCCTGCATAAGTCAGTTTATCCACATTGACAATGCGATAATTCGGGTATTTTTGCACAAAAAGGCGAACTAAATGCGAACCAATAAAGCCTGCGCCGCCTGTTATGAGGATATTTTTCATTCTTGTATTTTGGACAAAATTAGGGTTTTGGAAGGGATTTACCAAAAAAGAGTGTTATCTTTGTCTCGCAGATTTTCGCAGATAAAGAGGAGATGTCGCAGATATTCACGTTAATATATTTAATTATTATGACTAAATTTTTTTCCGTACTGCTTGCGTTTTTGTTTGTTTTTGTGCTATATAGTTGCCGAAGCGAGGCGGTAAAAGCCCGAAATAGGCTTGAAGGGAAGTATGCTGTGGTGTGGCATGATACAAACTATCCTTTGTGGTACCCTAATTGTTGTCGCACACATCTTGATACCGTCATTTTTGACAAAAGTAAAAAAAATAAAGATGCCGTAACCTATCAGGGATTGGAAATGACTTACTTTAGAAATGATACATTTATTCAATGTTCTGACCCTTGTTATAATCAAACAATATTACACATAAGAGATGAACATTATATAGATATGTATTCTCAATTTATTCCACCCCATTCTTCTGGAATTGTTACAAAGTTTAGTAAAGGCGAAGGACTTAGAATAGATTAACACATACCAAAAACAATGAAAGGAATCATTCTCGCAGGCGGCTCAGGGACGCGGCTTCACCCTTTGACTATCGCCATTAGCAAGCAACTTATGCCTGTCTATGACAAGCCCATGATATATTATCCGCTTTCTACGCTGATGTCGGCGGGCATTCGGGAGGTCTTGATTATTTCTACGCCCCACGATTTGCCCTTGTTTGAAAAGCTCTTGGGAACGGGAGAAAACTTGGGTATGCGTTTTGAATATGCAATTCAAGAACGCCCCGAAGGACTTGCGCAAGCCTTTATCATTGGGGCTGATTTTATCGGAAAAGAAAACGTGGCACTTGTGTTAGGAGACAATATTTTTTATGGCGCAAACTTGGAACAAACCTTGACAGATGCACAAAATTACATTTCTGAACATAAGGGGGGAATGATTTTCGCCTATCATGTTGCAGACCCAGAAAGGTATGGAGTAGTTACCTTTAGCAAAAATAACAAAGCAATAGA
>JAYUZN010000814.1:0-6355 GCA_043751755.1 Bacteroidota bacterium
TCATATTTTTCTATGCCACAGCCATATTCTACGTGCAAAGGCTTTTCTTTGCACAAAATCGCCACGCTGCTATAGCCTTTTTTTTGCGCAGCATGAAAAAAAGCATGATATTCCGCAGGTTGTGTATAGCTCAAATCCAAGTCTTCTGTATGCGCTTTTGTTTCTTGAATACAGATAACATCAGGTTTTTCGGCATACAGCCATTCCCAAAAACCTTTTTTGGCGGCAGCACGAATGCCATTTACGTTGTATGAAATGATGGTAGGCATGTTAATTGAAAATTTGCAGTCCTTATCTATGGGGATACAGACAACGAAGGCTTGTGTTACGTATTTGAGTACGAATAAATAATTATATAAACAGATATTTTAAGTAATAAGAAATTGGTTATTAAGTAGTTATGCTTATTTTCAATTCTCAATTACTTAATTCTTTTACCTTCATTTTTATCTCAGGTAAAGACATTTTCTTTTCTATAAATGCTTGAATCAGGTGAAAATAGGTATCCATAACAATAATATTCGTATGTATCATGAGTTCGATTGTGGCGAAAGATAGTTCCATATCTGCATACACAAAACTGGTTTTACAGCGAATTTCGCCATCTTCAAAATCCATTTCAAAACTGCCCCAAAATAGCGAATAATTGATTGCCAACAATACATTAGCCAAAGAGCTTCTTCGTTTTGCAGGGGCATGTATGGGGAAAATGCTAAAAAAAACTATTTTCCCCTCCTCTTCCATCACATGCACTAAACAGCTAAACTCATGCTCATTTTCCGTCTCAATGCCTAAGTATGCCAAAGACCCTTCTGGTTCTGGCAACTCATATTTCCATGCTTGATGGTCAAAATAGGCTAATACTTTTTTAAACATTTGGTAAATAAGTAGTTGAAAGTTATAAGTTGAGAGTTGAAAGTTAGCATAATTGACTAATAATGAATAATTTACGCTAAAAATATATTCCTAATTTATTTCTCACTGATACTTAACAATATTAAGAGCTGTGCGCAGCAGCGGTTCTCATGATTTTGGTAGAAATCTTATTGGAAGTAGCCCTAAGATGCTTTTTATAACTACTTTGAGCGAGGTAAACTCGATAGGGTAGGCTACGATTTTCATACAAACTTTTCGTTTCTTCTTGCAAAGGGCTATCTTGTAGGATAAATGCTTTGTGAAAATTGTCAAAATATTCCGCTACAGTTGGTCCCTCAAATTGCAAATTGCTTATTCTATCTACTTCTGCCTGAATGACTTCTGGAGGCGTTTCTGCAAGATATTTATCTATCCAATCCAAAGACTGTTGTTGTTCTAAGGTAAACATATTATTTATGGATAAGTTGTTTTGTGTTTGAACGATTGTATAAGAGAAGCCCCTTTTTCTAATAAACATACGGTAAAAATGGGGCTAAGGTTTACATATTTATCCTTATCAGGGAAAAAATATATCCTAAAATCCTCTTTGATGCCTTTGCTTTTTTGTTCATCATCTTCAATGCTGTTATCAACCACTCGAATTGCTTTGAAAGGGAAGGGGAAAACGCCTTTGGGAGACTCCTCTTTGTGCTTTTCTTTCAAAAACTCAATCAAACTGCCTAATGTCCACTTTTCTCCTGTATAGGGCTTGAATTTTTGCATGACTGTTTGAATGTACATTATGCTAATTCTATTTCCTACCAAATCTAAAAAAATGGCATCATCTAAGGCTAATTCTGCCTCAAAAATATGATATTGGCGTTTATATCTATTTTTGCCATGAGCATGTGCCACAGCCATATTATTGTCAAAAAAATAATATCCTGTCCCTAACATTTTATGCTTGTCGGGTTCTTCGTGCATGGATAAAAAGGGTCCATAAGCCGCTATTTCAGCTATATCCACAAGGCTTCCTTTGCCATCACAAGTATGATGCCCAATAATTTTCATAGTATTTTTATTTCGCGCAGATTTAAGCTAACCTGCGTGAAATTATTGGTCTTTTTGCAAAGAATGTTCTGTAGAAATCTTGTGTTGCAAGGTCTGCAAAGCGTGAATTACGACTTCGGGACGTGGAGGGCAGCCGGGAATATAGACATCTACGGGCAAGAAATTATCTACGCCTTGTATAACGCCATATACGCGGTGCATTCCGCCTGATGAGGCACATGCACCCATTGCGATACACCATTTTGGGTCAGGCATTTGGTCCCAAACACGCTTGATGGCATGAGACATTTTGAAGGTAACCCAACCTGCGACTATCATCACATCTGCTTGACGAGGCGAAAAACGGAATACTTCGCTCCCAAAACGGGAAACGTCATATTTGGGACCTGCGAACGCCATCATTTCTATCGCACAGCAAGCCAAACCCATAGGCATGGGCCAAGCCGCATTCGAGCGCGCCCAGTTTGTTACTTGGTCAAGGGTCGTAGCTACGAAACCTTGTGTATTGAGAGCTTTATCTATTGACATATATTTGGGAGTTGAAAGTTGAAAGTGGAGAGTTGAAAGTTAGCCATCATTTCTCTACTTCTATAAGTACTATATGAATTTATATAAGTTTGGTTTTTAATGTCTATTTTGTAGCTATTTTGTCTTAAACACTGCCTTTCCTTCTACAATACGTAATATACATGGTGTCCACAGGCTTTTTTCCTGCTGCCCGTAAGCAAGCATTGAGCTGTCCTGTATGATAGGTTGCGTGGTCTATGAGATGCAAGACGATTTCGGCTATCGTATTTGTATAAGTTTCGCCTGTTGAGGTCTGATAGGTAACAGATTCTACGGGCGGATTTTGCATAATAGTTTCCCATTCTTGATTTCTTTTTTTCCAAGTAGAAAAAATATCCGCCAAAGGAATCGTTGTATCTATCGTAAAATCAGCCTCCTGCCCCAGCACACGTGTGAGCCAAGCATATTCCGCCATCAAATTGTGGCGAATATTCCAATCTGCGCGCTTTTCGGACTCATTTGACATATCTGCCACAAAATCTGCCAAATACTTCTCCAAACGCGCTACTCGCCAAGTATGAAATTTCCATTGCGCTAATAATTCCATTCTATATTTTTATTATCGAAATTCTGGTTTTAAATATAATTTTTGGCTTAACGCATTGTAAATGGCTATAGGAATCAAATTTACCACTTTATCAAAAGCTCTTTTGTATTCATCCCATTGTTTTGCTTCTAAACCCTCTTTAAATTTGTTGTCTCCATGTGCAATAGCATTTCTTCTCATCAAAAACGCATTAAATGTATTTTTTAATCCTACATCATCTAAGCCAAAGGTAGAAGCATTAAATCCTAATCTATAAATGATTTTTTCTACTATTTCTGGACTTAAATTAGATTCTGTGTAAATGATAGAATGTTTATCCATATGGTTTGAACTGATAGGTAGCTTTATGATTCCTGTTTTTTGAAAATTATCAATTTCTCTCAATAGACTCAATCTCCCTCCTATTTTATTTTGCATTTTATTAAAATTAAATTCATCTCTATCTTGTTCTATTTGCGATTTTACATAGTCATAATCTCCAAAAATTTTATAAAGAGAAGAAACCACTAATACATCTATTGTCTTAGATAAAGCTATGTTATCCTCATTTAAAGCATTTACATATGTCTCGAATGCAAAACGAAAAAAGCCTTCAAAATGTGCATAAAGGATAAAAACAAGCGACTTCCTAAAACGTTTTTTGTCATTTTCTGCCTTCTCTCTTTCCTCTTCACTCACATTTCGCGCTTTAAAATGATTGAGTTGCTTTGCAAAAAATGCGATTTCCTCAAGTCTCCATGCCAAATCCGCTTCTATTTGTTCTCTATATTTTTGAATATCGGCTTGTGTCATAGATTGCTGAAGTATTTTTTTGCCAAATCAAGCCGTTTAAATAGATATTCTAAATAGTTGCTCCCCGAAGTCCTTTTATGCTTTTCATTTTGCGTATATTCTTGAAAGTCTGTATCTTGCTTTAAGGCTAATATTTTTGCCTTTAAAGAAGGTGTTTTTTCGACAGAAATTGCCCCTAATTCCGCTACTGCAATGCTAAATGCTTCAAAGTAAAAGGCATAGAAATCTTTGGAAGCATTCGCAAAAACCTCTTTTCCAAGTGTTTCGTCCAATATTTCAACCGTTTTTTCAAAGATTTTTGCCTCCTTTTCGTAGTCAAAAGGAATGATTTTATCGGAAATATCTTCTGCAAATTTAGTCAAATAATCCGCCAAAGTATAATCAGAATTACCTTGTTCATACTTTGACAAGTTTCCGTTTTTCAACGTAAAAAAGCGTAAGACCAACTCATCATCATACTGCTGCTCAATGCGGCTCTCTTGTATATAAGTTATCGTATTTTTAAAATGCTTATTTTGAGAAAGCTGTTGAATAAAATCAATAAAAGTTGGATTTAGAAAACGCATAGTACTACTCCGTATTTCTTGCGCTTCTAACAAAGAACCTCCTGTATTAAGCCTTTTGAACATATCATACTTAATCCTTGCTGAACTTTCTTTTTTAATAACATACATTTTAACATAACTCCGTTTTATCTTTATTCTAAGTACAGGAGAAATATCCTCAATCGTAAGCCCGTTTAATTCGGATACAATTTCACAATCTCTTAATCTTAGTTTGTCATTATCAGCGTATTTATCATTATTTTTTAATATGCCAATGAAATGTAAATAACTAGAAATCCTTTGCAAGCCATCAATTAATTCATATTTTCGGGATTCTGTTTCTACTACAAAAATAGCAGGAATAGGTAGCCCCAATAACAAGAACTCCATGAATTGCGATTGCTGTGTAAGACTCCACCTAAATAATCTTTGATAGGTAGGTCTTATTTCTAATTCCCCGCCATCATACATAGAAGCAATTTCACCGAAGGAAATATCCAAGGAATCTGTACTGACAGCGAGAGAAGTAGAATCAATTGATTCAAGAAGTTTGTCTGCAACAATCATAATTTTTTAGCTAAGGAATGAAAAATAGTCGCAATCGTTTTACAAGGCAACTGTAAAAGCCCTTACTCAATCCAAGCAGTTAGCAGCGAACAGCGAACAGTTAGCAGCCGTCATGAATAAATCCTTAGCGAAACATTGTTTCTGTTCACTGCTAACTGATAGCTGCTAACTGCATTTACTCCCAATCCAAGCCGCCTTTTTTATACACATAAATATAGCCTACAAACAAAATCGCAATAAAAGTGAGCATTTCCACAAAAGGAAACCAGCCGAATGACAGCAGTTGTTTGTATTGAACTGCCCAAGGATACATGAAAATAACCTCTATATCAAACAAGATAAAGAGCATCGCAATCATGTAAAACTTGACGACAAACCGCTCATGCCCTGTGCCTACTGGGTCCATGCCACTTTCGTAGGCAACCAATTTCTCCACCGTTGGGCGCAAAGGACCCAAAAAACGAGAAATGCCTGTGAGGGCAAAGCCTACAATCGAGGCTACGACTATTAAAACGAATAAACCGAGATATGAAGCCATGTTTTTTTTTTATTTGTGAAATGAAAGCCTACAAATTGTTGAAAATTTTGCTTAGTTTTTCAGCAACTCCTACCAAATCTTCTTGAGCCAAACTCCCTAAACGTTTTTCGATGAGTCGCATTTCAAGCGTAGCTAATTTGTGTAAGCGAATATAAGAAGGAAGCAATAAGCCTGATTCTCGCCAATTTGTGAGGGTCAGGTCAAAATCTGTATCGATATATTGACTCGTAATTCTTGCCAATAACACATCATTATCTTCTGTATCAAGCAACACCAAAGATGGGCGTTTTTTTTATTCCTTCTCCACTTGTGAATGGAAACGCAATCAGAACAATATCGCCAAATTTATAACGCATGTTTATATTTTATCGTAAATATTATCGCTTTCACTATATCCATTCAAAAAATGTGCGGCTGTAGCATCTTTCCATATATCATCTTCATTATCAGCATCATCAATCAAAATAATGATTCTCATTTTAGGCTTTTTGGCAAAAAATGGGATATAATCCATCGGAATTTCGATTTGATTTTGTTGATTTAAGATAGTTGAAAATTCGATTGCTTGCATATTGTTTGTTGCTTTATAGATGCGAAAAACTACACTCCTACCAACACCCCTGTTCGTTTGATTTTCTTTTCAAAATCTTCTCTAAAACGAATGACCGTATTCCGCACGGGCCAAGCCGCCGCATCTGCCAAAGCGCAAACCGTTCTGCCTTCCATTGTATCGCAAAGTTCAAGCAGCAAATCCAAGTCCTTCATTTCGCCCTGACCAGCATCTATTTTTTTCAAAATCTTGACAAACCAGCCTGTTCCTTCCCTGCAAGGTGTACATTGTCCACAAGATTCATGGTCGTAGAATTTAGAAAT
>JAYUZN010000815.1:0-5989 GCA_043751755.1 Bacteroidota bacterium
TCTGCCGAAACCTTGTTAGGGCATTATGCGTTTGCTTGCAAAATATTGGGCATTCCTTTGGTTTTGACGTTTATAATAGGGGATATTTTTTATCAAAAAGCTACACAATTGGCGCACAATGCCACAAATGAACTCTATCATTTTACCCTCAAAACCACTTTTTCTTTATCTGCCCTTGCTGCCATTCCCTTTACTATGCTCTATTTTGGCGGAAACCTTATTTTTTACTATTTTTTAGCTGAAAAATATCAAGTCGCAGGGCAATACACGCAAACCTTAGCCCCTTATTTTTTCTCGCTGTTTGTGTCTATTCCGCTTACTTATTTGATAGATGTCCGCCGAAAACTCAAGGCTTATTTAGGCTTAAATTTATTTTTTTTAGGCATAAAAGTCTTATTATTAGCTATTTGTGGGAAATATTGTAATGAAGGAGATACTCTTTTTTATTTTTCGGGAATCGGGACTTTGCTGAATTTCGTGCAAATTGTGTATTGTGTGTATATTTCAAAAACGCCTATAAAGAATTGAGTAGGACTTACGCAAAACCTGTTTTTATCGCCACGAATTGCACGAATTAAGTAGTTGATAGTTTAAAATTGATAGTTGATAGTTAAGATAAATACTTAATAACCAAATATTTACTTCTTAAATATCAATTTAGATAATTACTCACTCGTACTTAGGGCTATTGATTAGCAAAATGCGTAAGTCCTATTGAGGTAAATATGAATCGAATGCCCTTGCCTTAGAGCGTCTCACTATCTATCGTAGATAGCTTCTTTAAGAAGGTTAGAATATTCATAATGAGTTTATTACGATATATTTCCTTATCTTCATGAGATATAGTACCTTTATTTATTTCATCTTCTAAAAAAGAAAGTTTTGCCGAATAGAAAATAATATCTTCTCGATGTAGTTTGATAATACTTTCTTTTCTTTGTCCCAAAAGGAGTAGCAAATCTCTTTTTAAATATCCGTTAGCCATTTTTAGCCTAATATCTTCAAGTGCCGTCTCAATGTTATTATCTACAGGATTGTCTATTGAGAGCGGAATTCTTGCTACTTTATAAGGCTCATTTTCTGTATTAAGTAGTGTTACAGGAATAAACGCAAGCAAAATGGACGGCTCTTGTACCATTTTGGCGATAGCCTGCTCAATATCATGGAGGAGTTTGTCTATGTTGTACATAATAATTACACAAATTGAAAAGGAATAAAGATAAAATTAAGAAGCTTTCATTTTTAATACCAGCATATATTCGTCTAATTCTACGCCATCACTTGCACTAATATCGATATGATGCGTTGTATTTTTGAAATATAAATACTCGCGGGTTCTGTAATCAATATGCTTTATGTTGATTATTTGATTGCCAACTCGCTGCAAATTCCAAAAAGGATTAGGCTGATTTGCTTCCCAAAAAGGCTGAAATTGTTTTTCGATAGTTCCCAGGTTACAATTAATGGTAATTGCCTCCTTTTTCCCAACACAATACAAATGCGAATGGTTTGCGTCACTTACGATAAACAGTATCTCATCAATCGCCACATAACGCCAAATACCTGATGCGGCATTTCGGAGGACAAGCGTTCCCAAGTAAAATGTTTTTTCGTTTACGATTTCAAGTCCTTTTCTTTGCGTCAATTTTTTGCACCAATCCGAATCCGACATGAGAAACATATCATATTTCACTTTTTCTTCGCGCACAAATTCATAAAAGCCATCTTCAACTGCTTTCAATATATTGTCTATATCTTGTGCATCTTCCGTTTTTAAGAAAAAACTCCCAATTTGGGTTGCTTTTTCATTTACATCACTTAGGTCATACCTTGTATGAAAACCCACAGGAACAATATTGTCCAACAGTTCTCCTATCTGCAAGCCTGCTCGCTTGAAATTTTTGTCATACCAATTTTCCCAATTGACATCAAATAAAGTAACAATGGCATCTGTTGATAAGAGACTTGTCAGATTTTCTTGTTCTTCAGGCGAGGGAAAATCAATTTTTCCGCCCATAGAAAGCAAAATATCGCGCGCTTTTTTTACCTTATCTGGATAATCTTTTAACAAGAGAGATAAGATAAAAGGGATATTTTCGGGCAGAGCCACTAAAATTTGATACCCTTTTTTGCTTTTGAACTTCAAGGTATGTTTCTTTATCAGAAGTTCTCTTCGGATTTTGTCATCATCAAAAATAATAAGTAGCATAGTTAAAAAATTAAATTATAGTTTTGAAAGTGGTAAATAGATTGTCAAATCATATTGATTGGGATTTGTAGTGTTCAATTCTGCGTGACCGCCTTTCTCATTTATCAAGTTATTGAGAATATCTTTCCCCATAGTTATCTTATCTTTGTCTTTTTTATCCTCTTTAATGGTGTTTACCATTTTTATCACAAGCCATTCCTCTTTCATAAAAATAGACAGATGTATATTGTGCATCATAGAATATTTAAACGCATTAATAAGTGTTTCGGAGAGCATCGCAGCAAACCTTGTTTTTTTTATATAAATCCCTGATACTGCGATATGTTTGTTTTTTTCGGGTATTTTGTAGGAAAACACGACTTCTACGTGACCCACTATTTCTCGAATATAATCGGACAGCAGCCATTTTACTTCCCCTAATTCTGGGTTAGTTTGCTGTTTCAGTTCCGCAATAATGGTATTGTGCAGCCAATACATAGCCTTCGATTGTAGGAGCAAGTCTCTGCAAAAGACAACATGTTCTTTATTTATATGGCTGCCTGGCAATTCTAATTCTAACTTGTCAATAATAATGCCTAAGTTTCCTCTTACTCTATGATTCATTTCTGCCATACTATGCCCTACAAGTTCTACCTGATTTTTTAAGTCCATTGTCTTTTTAGCTAATTCTTGATTTACTTTGTCTAATTCTTTATTTGCTTCGTCTAATTCATGATTTGCTTCGTGTAGTTTTATTTCTCTCCCACTAAAACTTAAGGATAACACAAGAGAAAGCAAAGAAAACTTATACGAAAAAGAAAGAAGTGCGAGTAAATAAGAATAATTCCAAGCCATACAATAATATTTAAACAATAATTCTATGGTAGGTATTCGAAAAAGCTGCACTAATAAGGTACAAAAGAGGGAAAACACAATGGTTATCAAAAAAATAGTATGTATTTTATGGTAGTTGCCCAATAAATATTGGGTTCTTTCCGAAAAAGCATAGTAAAAAATCGCCCCTAACATAATAATTGTGGGGATAGAAAACATCAAATCTATTCCGCGCACCACAGAATTCAATTCCTGATTGTGGTTGAAGTAAGCCACTATCAGAATCATTCCCATAAGCATAAAAGCAATAAGGGTGATTCCATGATTATATTTTTGCAATTTTTGGGGAGCTATTGTATTATTTTCATAAATATACGAATGGGGAATAAGTTTATTTAGCCATTTTTTATCTTCCACTAATTGAATTTCTATATGTGGAATCGCTAATAAAAAGCAAAGGCTATTAAAGGTCGAAATACAGGTTTTTAGCCCTAAAATGCTCGCCTCTGAAAAGTATTGTAAGAGTAGGTTTTCATAAATTGAGGCTAAAGAGGACAAAATCCACAAGACTACAGCTATGGTAAGCCATTGATATTCAACTACAGGAGTCGCATTATGTTGTTTGCGAATATATTTTAAAATGCTGTAAAATAAAATGGCAAAAAACCAATCTAATAATGCGGTAGGGTATTGAGCGTTTTTGTCATTTGCCTCTCCTCGCGTGCGAATAAAAGCCATTTTTTTATAGGACAATAAAGCAGCTTCGCCTTGTGTGTTAATAATAGAATCTTCATATTTTTTTATCGTTTTTTTGGTCTCTTCATCTATTTCATTGAGCACGTAAATGTCTATAACATACATTCCCAAAGACTGATTGGCAAACTCCTTTTCTTTTTTTAGCACTGTATCTCTATATTTTTTGCTAGGAAAGCCTAAATAGGCTGACAGAGATTTATTATTAGGAGGAGTTATTATAAATTTGTAATTCTTCACATACAACATAGCGTAATTTTTATTATACGCCGCCGTAAAATAAGATGTATAATATTTATACATAATCAAGCCAAGCAAGATAAGCATAATACCTACAAAAGCAGAGCTTCTGTATTTTTCGGGAATACCCAGAAAGTTTTTAATATCTGTTTTCATAATTCATTTAGATTAAAGCACAAAGGTATATACAGGATGACATCTTCTGTATTGATGTCAAATAAAAGGGCATTTTTGTCACACTGCCTTTTATATTGTTCAAATTGTGTACAGATTCTGTGATGATTATTACCTTTTTATGTTCTGTTTTTTTCCCGCTAACAAAGTAATTTTGTGCTTGATTTCTGCGACTTATCCGTTTTATGCTAATATTCACGTTATTTATGTCAAAAATTGCAACTATTTTCCTGCTTCTTTTGCTTTCTCCTACGATTTTTGCCCAAACAGGCTCTACGGGAACCGTCAAAAGAGACCCTTTTGAGCAATTGGACCAAACATTGCCTACGCCTACTTCGTATCGTACCGCTTCGGGTGCGCCAGGTCATGCTTATTGGCAGCAGCGTGCCGATTACAAAATGAATCTCACGCTCAACGACAATAATCAGCGACTTGACGGCACAGAAAC
The DNA here is from genome assembly GCA_043751755.1 of Bacteroidota bacterium. Classification (GTDB taxonomy): domain Bacteria; phylum Bacteroidota; class Bacteroidia; order J057; family J057; genus JAAFHL01. The sequence continues at coordinate 4,638 of JAYUZN010000815.1, forward strand.
CATCACCTATTTCAACAATTCGCCTGATGTGCTGACCTATATTTGGCTGCAATTAGACCAAAATCTGTATGAAAAGAATTCTGATGCTGCGCTCACTCGCACAGAAAGTCTTACAGAAGGGCGGGCATATTTCAATGACATAAATCGCTTATTTACAAACGATTATGATGGCGGTTTTAAATTGGAATATGTGCGTGGAACGGACGGAAAAGGCTTGAAATATACGGTAAACAAAACCATGATGCGTATAGATTTGCCTACGCCCCTTCTGCCCAATACAAAATACAGTTTTGACATAAAATGGTGGTACAATGTCAATGACCGAGACAAAGTTGGCGGGCGTTCGGGCTATGAGTATTTTCCAGAAGATAAAAATTACCTTTATACCATAGCGCAGTTTTTTCCAAGAATGTGTGTTTATACCGAAACGGTAGGTTGGCAACACAAGCAGTTTTTGGGGGCAGGGGAGTTTACGCTTACTTTTGGGAACTATGACGTAAATATTACTGTTCCTGCCGACCATATTATCGGTGCAACGGGCGTTTTGGCAAATGCAACTGATATTCTTTCTGCCGAACAAAAAAAGCGTTGGGAAACGGCAAACAAAAATTATGACAAACCTACCATTATTGTTACGGAAAAAGAGGCGAGAGATGCGGAGAAAAACAAGGCTTCTACCACCAAAACATGGAATTTTAAGGCAGAAAATGTAAGAGATTTCGCTTTTTGTAGCTCACGCAAGTTTATTTGGGACGCAATGGCTACGGATATTTCGGGCAAAAAAGTCATGGCTATGTCCTATTATCCGAAAGAGGGCAACCCTTTGTGGGAGCAATATTCTACGCGCGTGGTGGCGCATACGATTCGTACTTATTCCAAATACACGACTGACTATATTTATCCTGTGGCGATTTCTGTGCATACCAAAAATATCGGCATGGAATATCCCATGATTTGCTTCAATGGCGGGCGACCTGAGCCTGACGGCACGTATTCAGAAGGGGTGAAATATGCCATGATTGGGGTTATCATTCACGAAGTTGGACACAATTTTTTCCCGATGATTATCAATTCTGATGAAAGACAATGGACGTGGATGGACGAAGGGTTGAACACGTTTGTACAGTTTCTAACAGAGCAGGAATTTGAGAAAAACTATCCTTCACGCAGGGGTTTTGCTTGGAAAATGACCGATTATATGAAGGGGGACAAAAATACAATGGTTCCCATTATGACGAATTCCGAATCTTTGTTGCAATTTGGAAATAATGCCTATGGAAAACCTGCGACTGCCCTCAATATTTTGCGGGAAACAGTCATGGGAAGGGAACTTTTTGACTATGCTTTTAAGG
>JAYUZN010000816.1:0-3160 GCA_043751755.1 Bacteroidota bacterium
GCTATTGCAGAAAAATTCTTGCAAAAGCCTACAGATAAGCACAAATATGTAGTACACGCCAATGGCAATCGCTTAGATTGTAGGGTAGAAAATTTATCATGGAGTACTCGCAGTGAACTCAATCGTCATGCTGGTTACGATTCGGACACAGGATATAGAGGGGTACGCAAAGACAAAGATAAGTTTCGGGCGGTAATCTATATCAATCAAAAAGCCGTACCTCTTGGCGTGTTTGATACCGCCGAGGAAGCGGCTACCGCCTATAATGAGGCGGCAATTCTTCACAAAGTCGCAGATAAAGACGTAAATAAAGTAAAAAAAGCCGCTGTAGACCCTGAAAAAACGGTAAAAGCGGAGAAGGTAAAAAAGAAAGTGGAAAGCTAGGATAACATCGACAGGGTTTCAAAATATTTAGCGTTTTGAAACCCTGCTAACGCCTTCATTAAGCCTTTACTTCAGGGGTAGCCGCAGCTTCTCCCGGAAGCGCACGTATTGCACTCTTGTCAAAACGGATGCGCGCATTGCTCTCTACTTCAAGCACTACGGTTGTATCATCAATGACTACGATTTTGCCATAAAGTCCGCCGATTGTCGTAACTTTGTCGCCTTTTGCCAAAGATTTGCGAAAGGCTTCTTCTTCTTTTGCGCGTTTTTGCTGTGGGCGAATCATGAAGAAGTAGAAAACAATGAGAATTAAAATGAAAGGCAAAAAAGTAAATATAGGGTTGCTTGCCCCTCCTGCTGCCTGTAATAAAAGATGTTGCATATTGTAAAAATAAGGTTTGCTGCCACTTAGAAAATGGCAGCTACTAAAAAACATTTGATAGCTAAATTAAACTATCAAATGTTTATTGAACGGATTGTTGTATCGAAATTGTTAATCAATTATCAATGTTTGTGTTCTTCTGTTGCTTTTTTGTCGCCGTCTGTTGCTTTTTTGTCGCCCTCCGCAGGTTTTTCCTTAGGAATCACTTCGCCAATAAATTTTAATACTTTTTGGGTTCCGCCTTCAAAGTTGCCAAGAACCGTAATAGATTTTTGTTGTGTTCCTGATTTTCCCGCGCTGTTAAATTCGATTTCTACAAACCCTTTTGCACCGGGTTTGATACTTTCTTTAGAAAAACCCGCCGTTGTACAGCCACAAGAAGGCTTCACTTTGGTCATCAACAAGTCGTTTTGCCCCGTATTTTCTACGACAAATCTATGAGACACTTTTTCTCCTTCTTTGATTTTTTTGAAATCATAATTCTCCTCTGACCACTTTACCGTAGTTTTGGGCATAGAATCCACTTTTTGTTGGTCGGCATCTGGCGGAGGGTTTGGAGTGGCGGTAGCAGGATTGTTTGTATCCTTTTTGATGTCAGTTTGCGTGCCGCCTGCGTTTTCATTTTTCTCACATGAAACGAGTGCTGCAAGAAAAACGAGGGAAAATACCGATAAAATAATTTTCTTCATATCAAAAAATATTGTTTTGTGAACAAATAGATGCCTTGTTTGGCATATCTATTCAGTATGATGCCGCAAATATACGAACTTTTACATTCGTTCTAAAAAATAGGAAAAGGTTTAACACAATCTTAACAAATAATATACCTTAAAAAAGGGTAGGAACTTATTTTTTGCAAGAGGTAGGGGGACGCACTTTTCAAAGGTGCGTCCCCCTACAAGTCGTTAATTCGCACAATTATTGCGCACTACTTTCGCTCACTTTTGGCGCAGCAGCCAATACTTCTGCGGAAACCCCCTTTTCAAATTGCTTGAAGTTCTCTTGAAAAAGCTTTGCCAGCTTTTGGCATTGTGCCGCAAAACCTGCTTCTTCTCCTTCTGCTTTCCAATTATTGATAGGCAACAACACCTCTGCGGGGACATTCGGCACAGAAGCAGGGATTTGCATACCAAATACAGCATCTTGCGAATATTCCACGCTGTCTAATGCGCCGTTCAAAGCCGCAGAAATCATGGCACGTGTATAACGCAATTTCATACGTTTTTCCTTAGCCGTACTTTTCGTTGTCCAACCTGTGTTGATGAGCCACACATTTGTTCCATGTTTTTCCATTTTTTCGCCCAACAAAGTAGCATATTTGCCTGGATGCAAAGGAAGGAAAGCTGCCCCAAAACCTGCCGAAAAAGTAGGCGTAGGCTCTGTAATGCCCATTTCTGTCCCTGCAACTTTGGAGGTGTAACCCGAAATGAACAAGTATTGTGCTTGTGCAGCATTGAGTTTAGAGATAGGAGGCAGTACCCCAAAAGCATCACACGTCAAGAAGAATATATTTTTAGGAATCCCGCCCGTAGAAGGCTGCTTTGCCCCGTCAATGAAATCTATCGGATAGGCTACGCGCGTGTTTTCTGTAATGCCAATATTTTCGCCCGCTTCGTTTTTATTAGAAAAATTGAGGCTACGTGTTTCAGGATAAAAGACCGTATTTTCAATCAAAGAACCATGTTTCATGGCATTCCAGATTTGCGGCTCGCCTTCTTTTGAGAGGTCGATGCATTTGGCATAGCAGCCGCCTTCAAAGTTGAAAACGCCATTGTCGCTCCAGCCATGCTCGTCATCCCCTATCAAATAGCGGTCAGGGTCGGCAGAAAGGGTGGTTTTTCCTGTGCCAGACAAGCCAAAGAAAATGGCTACATCGCCCTCTTTTCCTTCATTTGCAGAACAGTGCATCGGAAGTACGCCATTTTTTACGGGCAAAAGATAGTTTAAGACCGTAAAAATGCCTTTTTTCATTTCGCCTGTATAAGCAGAGCCGCCTATCAAGATGATTTTGCGGGTAAAGTCAATCAAGGAGAAGTTTGGGCTGATAACGCCTTTGTCTATCAAAGGGTCAGCCATAAATTCTGGCACGGCGATAACATGCCATTCTGGAGCAAATACTTCTAACTCGCTCCTTTCGGGGCGAATGAACAGGTTATTTGCGAACAGGTTTTGCCAAGGATAAATATTGACCACTCGCACATTCAATTGATATTGCTTATCTGCCCCTGCATAAGCATCACGTACAAACAGCTCACGACCCTTCAAAAAAGCGACTACTTTGTCGAATAAGGCATTAAATTCTTCGGATTTAATGGGGTTATTGTTCTTGCCACCGTCTTTTTTCCACCAAACATTGTTGAGGGTTTCTGCGTCTTCCACAGCGAATTTGTCTTT
>JAYUZN010000817.1:0-3650 GCA_043751755.1 Bacteroidota bacterium
TCATTTTTCATTTTTCATTTTTCATTTTTCATTTTCTCATTTCTCATTTTCCTCAAATGACCGTAGCTTCACTTACCAACATAGACCTTAGCAAGATGCACTGCAAAGGTTGGGTACAAGAAGCAGCTTTTCGTATGCTGCTCAATAATTTGCATCATGATGTGGCAGAACGCCCCGAAGACTTAGTTGTATATGGCGGCACAGGAAAAGCTGCTCGCAACCTTGAAAGTTTAGTATTGATTTTGAAGGCTTTGCAAGATTTAGAGGAAAACGAAACCTTGCTGGTGCAGTCTGGAAAACCTGTGGGAATTTTGCCTACCCACAAAGACGCGCCTCGTGTGTTGATAGCTAATTCGCTGCTTGTGCCGAGATGGGCAACTTGGGAAAATTTTCGGGAGCTGGAGAAAAAAGGCTTGACAATGTACGGGCAAATGACTGCTGGCTCATGGATTTACATAGGTTCGCAAGGCATTGTACAAGGCACGTATGAGACCTATTCTGCCATTGCGAATCAGCATTTTGGCGGCACGTTGAAAGGTACGCTCAATGTTACGGCAGGACTTGGCGGCATGGGCGGGGCGCAACCTTTGGCAATTACGATGAATGAAGGGGTGGCACTTGTGGCAGAAATGGAGGAATGGCGCATACAACGCCGCCTCGAAACGCGCTATTTAGATGTCATGTACAATGACATTGACGAGGCGATTGATGCAGCTTTGTTGGCAAAAGAAAAAGGGGAAGGCATTTCGATTGGCGTGCTTTGCAATGCCGTCAATTTGCTTGCCCGAATGCTCGAGCGCAATATTACGCCCGATACCCTCACAGACCAAACTTCGGCGCATGATGAGTTGGTGGGTTATTTTCCCGAAAACCTAAGTGTAGCAGAAGCCAAATTGTTGCGTGAAAATAGCCCTTCACATTACAAAGAATTGGCATGGGATACGATGGCTTTGCATGTTCGTTTGATGTTGGAATTGCAAGAAAGAGGGGCGATTACGTTTGATTATGGCAATAATTTACGGGGACAAGCTATGGATAAAAGAGGCATAAACAATGCGTTTGACTTTCCGGGTTTTGTGCCTGCATACATACGTCCTTTGTTTTGCGAAGGAAAAGGACCTTTTCGTTGGGTGGCTCTTTCGGGCGACCCAAATGACATCTACGAAACAGATAAACTCATTTTGGAGCTTTTTCCAGACAATAAACCCCTTGCGCGTTGGATAAAAATGGCACAGGAACGCATTGCTTTTCAAGGGCTTCCTGCGCGGATTTGCTGGTTGGGACAGGGAGAACGGGAAAAAGCGGCTTTGGCTTTCAATGAATTGGTGAAACAAGGCAAGGTAAAAGCCCCGATTGTGATTGGCAGAGACCACCTTGACACAGGCTCGGTCGCCTCTCCAAACCGCGAAACGGAGGCTATGAAAGATGGCTCTGATGCCATTGCGGATTGGGCAGTTCTCAATGCAATGATAAATATTGCGGGCGGCGCAAGTTGGGTTTCTTTGCATCATGGCGGCGGGGTAGGCATAGGCTATTCGATTCATGCGGGGCAGGTGATTGTGGCAGACGGAACGGAGGAGGCTGCGATTCGCCTCAAACGGGTGCTGCACAATGACCCTGCGATGGGCGTGTTGAGGCATTTAGATGCGGGCTATGACATTGCCTTAGATACGGCGAGAAAACACAATTTGGATATAAGGGAGCGGCTGAAATAGTAGGCAAAAATTGTTTTTATAGCCACGAATTTTCACGAATTTGGGCTGTTAATTCGTGCAAATTCGTGTAATTCGTGGCAAAATGCGTAAGCCCTGATAATTTTTTATTACTTTTGTATTTGCTTTTCACTTCGTCCCAAAATATGACAAACTACCAACATTATATAATAGAAATTCGGCAGCTTATTCAAAAAAATCAAGTAGAAAATGCGATAAAACGTATTTTGAATATTTCGACAAAAGGAAAAAAGAATGAAGTACTTATTCAATCAAGCCGCTTTTTTCGATTGAAAGAACAAAACCTTGTGGGCATTTTGCCGCTAAAAGAAAGTAATTTAGAACATAATACAATAGTAATCAATTTATTACAAATCCTTGATGCTTTAGAGGAAGAAATTGCCTCTGGCATTATCACAGAAATAGAAATTCTCACAGCAGAAGATGTTTGGCAAAAAGACCTTGCCATTCGGGATATTTCGCTCAAATTAGATACAGAAAGTCCCTTAGCGAACCAAACGATTGCGGATTTAGAAATAAACACGCTCCAACTTTTTTTTAAAGAAGAAAATGTAGCAGACAAGCTCATTAAAGAATACGAAAATCACGCAGAAATGACGGAAATGGAAAAGTTAGAAGTGTTTTTTTTAGCAGAAAAACAGCAATTATTAAAAGGAACTTTTCTTTGTTTGGGCGAAAAAAGAAAAATAAGAACCGTGTGCAAAACGGCTTTTCCTTCAAAATTTGTTACCTATCAGGATAATCAAGGCATTATTCCGCGCATTTTGGAAGAGGTCGAAGGGAATTTGTTGCAGCAGTTTCAAACCATGATGCGCTATATTCAGACTCATTTATTTTTGGAGAGAGATATTTACAAAAACCGCTCAGATTATGAGATTCCTTATTTGGCTTTTCGTGAAATTGTGGCAAATGCCTTTATTCATCGCGATTATAGCGAAACGGCTGATGCTTACGTTCAAGTAGAGCTTTTTCCGAATAGAATGGAGGTGAAAAATCCGGGAATGATTGCAGAAGGGGTGGACTTGAACAAGCCTGAAACGATTTTGTATTCCAAATTGAAGAATATTTCGATTGCTCATATTTTTTACCTTAGCGGAATTGTGGAAAAAAGGGGGAGTGGCATCAAAAGAACGATAGATATGTTAAAAACATCAGGATTCAAACCGCCTTTGTTCGATATTCACCCTTTGAGTAGAGGGGTAAGGGTTGTGTTATATAAAAAAGACAATGAAATGAGCGCAAAGCCAAAGCCTGAACGCAATTTTTGGGAAAGATTGAAATATTTGTTTTTAGGGAAATAAGTGCGCTATTTTCAGCACGCAGATTTTCGCAGATGAAAGCAGATGTCGCAGATGTATCATTTTTGGCACGCAGATTTTCGCAAATTAAACCGCAGATTTTCGCAGATTAAAGCTATTTTTCAATTTTCAACTCTCAACTTTCAACTTTCAACTTTCAACTTTCAATTCTCTTCACAATCGTTGCTGCGGCTTGCGCTGTAGGCATTATCAAAATATCATTCAAACAAACATGCGGCGGACGAGTCGCTGCAAAATACACCGTTTCTGCCACATCTTCTGGCAATAAAGGCTGAAAACCCTTATAAACGCTGTCTGCTTTTTCCGCATTTCCTTCAAAACGTACCAAAGAAAACTCTGTTTCCACCATGCCAGGGGCAATGTTCGTAACTTTAATATGATGCGGCAACAAATCTATGCGCATGGCTTTTGACAAAGCATCAACCGCATGTTTCGTAGCGCAATACACATTTCCATTCGGATAAACCTCTTTTCCTGCCACAGAACTAATATTGATAATATGCCCACCTTTTCCACGCGCTATCATTTTGGGAGAAATGCAGCGCGTAACATACAATAAGCCTTTGAGATTCGTGTCAATCATACGTTCCCAATCGTC
>JAYUZN010000818.1:0-3328 GCA_043751755.1 Bacteroidota bacterium
TATTTGGCTTGTGGCTACATCTGCCGCTTGCAAATCGAATTGATAAACTCTTTTGTAGGTAGAAACATAAAGATACCGAGAGTTGGGAGAAATAGCACAGCCTCCCACGCTTGCACCCCCTTCTAAAGGCAGTTGTATGATTTTTTCATTGCTCAACAAACCTGTACACCTATCAAAATCATAGAGAAATAAGGGTGCAAGGCTATCTGTAGCATGGTTACCAGGGAAAAAACGGGCATAATGACTGCCGTCTGGCGAAAAGGTCGCTTGCCCATTACTATAAGTAGGGGTATAAGTACCAATATTTTGCAAAGTATAACTTTCGATACCATTTGTAGTAACTAAAACCTTATAAAAGCCATTCATGGTAACCTTTGGAATTAATACCCACCAATCTTGACCGTTTGCATGTTTGGTAGCTACCAGCTGCCCCGCCGCCATATAGCCTTGTTGAAAACCTTGTATAAGGACTTGGTTTTTTGCAGTAACTGCCCCTAAGCCATTTTCTAAATCCATATCTACCACAGAATAGAGCAGTTTATCTGTATAATATCCCAACCCTAAGTTGCTTTCTACCCCAGGTGTATGAAATAAATAGTAGATACCATTACTAAGAGGGTTCGGAATAATCAAAACCCCTTGAATCATAGGATAGCCCAATGTTTGATAAGAGTTAGCCAAATTGCCTGGGTTTAGTCCGATACCATTTTGCATAGTATCTTGCGCTTGATTCATTATTACTAAACCATTCACATAAAATAATAAATTCCCCTGTGTATTGGAAATAGAAGCATACGCACCATCAAAAGATATCGGATTGTCTGTTTGATAGGTAAGGTAGAGAGAGTCCCCTTGAAATTTCCACTTTGTAATCCCATACGGTTGTGGAATAGTCGGGTCGTATCCTGTGTGCCATGTATTGCATTGATGCTGCGAAAACAAAAAAGGTAGATAAATATTTAATAATATAAAATATGTATATTTCATAAGATTATGTTGTTAGAAATAAAAAAGTAAGGCAAGAAAATATGTTCCCATATTTCCTTGCCTCGTTTGTAATGAGAACTACTTAGCAATAACTAATTTTCCTATTAGTTCTTTTTCTCTAACAACAAGAGAATAATAGTAGATTCCCGCTGCTAAAACTTCGGTATCAAAAGAATACATATCTGCTTCTTCGGGAATAATAACAGTCTTTACTATTTTACCCAAACCATCAAAAATAGTTACTAAAGTATTCTCTTGCACCTTCTCAGAAGTATGTAAGGAGACTATTCCAATAGTAGGATTTGGAATAAGCCATGCAGAAATAATGACATCTTTTTCGATACTTGGTTTGCGATAAGCAACATTTTGTGCTGCACAAGTGGCAGCATCATCATATTGAAGTGTGCCATCTATCACAAATTGCAAGGCTCTTGCTCTGTAAACAGCATCACCACCTGTGTATGGACATTGATAGGCTATGTCTGTTATCTGTTGTTGTTGTTCAAGGCTAAAAGTATATAAACCTTTCGCAAATGTGGAGAAATATATGTCATTCAATGTCCGTTCATTTGTCGCATATAGGCTTATATCTACAATTTGCCCGTTTTTGTCTCGTAAACTATCTGCTTGCATGGCAGTTGCCGCTTGTGCAGGAGTAGATAGACTTTGACTTTCCGCAGAAATGGTGTGTATCGTATTATATAAGGCTTTGTTATCACTTTGCAAATCCGCAATAATCAAAGAATCCGTTTCTATCTGTAAAAGACTATCATTGTAGCTAATTTGTCGTAAAGCATTATGTATCAGCGAATCATTGACATGAAGCTGGACTTTTAGGCTCTCATAAGCATTTTGGGCTAAGTAAGTGGCTTTGATTTTTTGAAATTTGTCAATACTTGACCCTATCATGCTGTTATAAAAATCCTCCATAGTAAAAGAAGAATCTAATAACGAAGGGTTTTCTTTCAGTTTTTCGTATAGAAAGCGATTGCCAGAATACTGCATTTGTGCTTGATAAAGGGAATCTGTTATCCCTCCTTCTGCAATTAAGCTATCTAAGCTGCTAATTTTTTCTGCTTGTTTAGCTTGAAAAATGCCACAATTAGCATTGCAGCCTTCCCAAGGAGAACCTGATACTTGGGTAAGAAACCATGAGGGGCTTATCACTGTTTGAGCAGTAGAAGGGTGGTAAATACCTGAAGTTGTATGAACAATAATTTGGTTTTGAAAATCAACTGTTCCCTCATTCCACGCCCCTACCATGCTGTACGTCCCTGTCCATTGGTTGCCTCTATGCGTTTGAAGCCCTATCAAGGAATTGGGGTCTATATGCAAACCAATTGTATGCGTTTCAATATGATTCGCACTCAAGCCCTCTGCCGAGCCGCAGATACTTCTAAACTCAAATCCCGTATAAGTATCCTCACTATGGTTACATTCTACTGCCCAGCCCTGCGACTTTTCGAGATAAAAAGCAGCTGCATTGCCATTTGTAGCTCCATTAGTTAAGCCCGATACATGGTTACAAGTCAGATTGGCATGGTCGCTATATCGCAAGGAAATCCCGCGTAGATTGGTGGTATTATTGTTCAGTTGTACATTGTTATTCGTCATTTGTATGCCGCTTGCATTGTAGATTTGTATGCCTTCTGCCCCCCATCCATCGTTACCCAGTTGTTAAAAATGTCTGTAACAGGAGGAGCTGCAAAGTAGTTTGCCACGAAAATTCCTGTCCCATTCGGGTTATTATTCCCGTTTATGATTACATTGTTCAAAAAGATAGATTCCCCATTACCGGGTTCCGTGAAAATGAAATCGCTTTTAGCTATTGTAGAAAAGTAAATTTTATTTGCCCCAAAAAGGCGACAAAGCAAAGATAAAAGCCCGATAAAAATGAGTGTTTTTTTCATATTATTCTCTCACGATTTTCTCCGTAAAAATACGATTTTCCGCCTGCACTTGCAAATAATAAATCCCTTGCGGTAAATGTGCTAACGAAACTTCCATTTCTTGGGTAGTATCTGCTATTTCCTTTCGATACACTTCCTGCCCCATGCTATTGACAAGCAAGAGGATAGGCTTGCCTTTGAGGTAGTTCATACCTACAAAAATCTTGTCTTTGCTGGGATTCGGGTAGGCGTAGATATTGGCTATTTCTATAGGTTTGCTTGTCGATGTAGTTATAGTATCGCAGCCTGAGCCTACCATAGCTCCCAGATAGTAGTTGGGATAGTGAGGCATCGTGAAACTATTATAAGACAATAATTGTATTGCATGTTGCCGAAACCCACAAGCTACTCCTGCGCTATCGGGGTGGTCTATGACGTGCATGACGTTTTCG
>JAYUZN010000819.1:0-3918 GCA_043751755.1 Bacteroidota bacterium
CGTTGAGTGCAATATTAAAAACAAATTAAACTTTTGAATTATCGCTTTATGACAATATCAATTAGAAATATTATTTTGTTAACTTTCCTTATATTTTTAATTTCTTGCGAGAAATCTGCAAAAGAAATTGAATTGGATAAGAAAAAAGAAATTGAGCAAGAAACAGAAAAGCAAAGAAAATCTTTTGAAACCTTACAAGAAAAGGAAATAAAATCGTTTCAAGCAAAATATAATGCCATTTTTTTAAGGTCGGATACTATGTATTCTTATACATATGGTTTGCAGGAACAATTTCTTGAAAAAAATAATCTAATTGATTTTAGCGGAGAAATTATAGACATATCTAAAATAGAAAATAAAATTATTTTAAAAGTCCTAAATAATGCCCGGGATCCTAATAGAAAATATTTAGCACATATTGATATAAGCACTGAACAATTTAGTAACATAAAAAAACAACTAACCAATCTGCATAAAAGATTAGACTCTGAAAGAGGAGATTTTATTTTCAAAGTATCTCAAATAACCGCTTTAAATTTGCTAACTTCTGAAACAGGTACTGATTACGAAATTTATTTTCTTTCTGATCAAGATTTTGTCCTTTTTGAAGGCACACTTATTGATTTTTATATCTATAAACACTTATAATTTTTTTCAACTTTTGTCTATCAATAAAACAACAACACTACATTATGCTCTATCTACCAGAATTAAGAACCAAAATTTTATTAGTAATTTTATTGGGATTGTTTACATTCCATCTATGTTTTATATCTTCTAAATCATACCAAGGAAAGTACAAGTACGAATCGAGCCAAACGGAGTATAACCAAGAATATTTAGTAACTCAAGCTAACTATGAACAATATCAAAACTTTCTTAATACTATTAGTAGTGGATATGATAGACGTTCGTTTGTAACTAATACTAAAGAAATCTATTTTTTTAATTTGCCCTCAACATTTAGTTATGTTATTTATGTGGGGTATTTTCTTGTTTTCTCTGTTTTAATTTTATCCTCAAAATTTACTTTAAATGCCTCGGAAAATGAAAAGTGAAAAAATAATCGCTATTAAAATGGATGTGGAGAAAATAATCATAATTACTTTGATTATATTTGCTGTTTTCATTTCAATTCTTTACCAGAAACAAAATCGTGAGCTAAATAATCTTAATATAAGGTTAAGCCAGTTACAAAACAATAACCAAAATAATAAAAAGAAGATAGATGATTTAGAAAGTGAAAACTCTGACCTTGAGAATGAAATTCGCAATCTTGAAGGTCGAATTGGCTATATTGAGGATGTCATTAGATATTAAGGAAATTAAAATCCTAAAATGCACTCAACATGTATATTGCCGCCCATAGCCGTTTACCTGCGCACGAAACCCATGCTCGAAACGGCTACGGCTGGCAATATTTCCGTTGGTAGAAACTCTAAGGGAAATAAACTTATTCTTGACGAAATATGACAAATAACACAATAATTATGAAATATACTTTTCTTATAATGATGCTTTTTGGTATTGTGAACTTACTTGTTGCTCAATCAGAGGAGAGTTATTCGATTACAGATATTAAAGCAATGGCAATAAATGATTCAATTAGAAATGCAGACCCAATGATATTGAGCCGTAAATACAAACGAGACCCAGCATTTGATTATTGGGTGGCTGGGAATAGTAAGAGGATTATTGATGAAGATTATGTCGGGGCAATACAAGATTATAGTAAGTCTATTGACATAAATCCCTTGAGTGGGAGTGGCTACCTTGGGAGAGGTTGGGCAAAAGAAAAAATTAAGGACTATACAGGTGCAATACAAGATTATACTAAAGCCATTGAATTAAATTCATATTATTTAACTTTTGGGAACGAAGAAGAAAATCTATATATTGATAGAGCAGAATTAAAAATCTTACTTGATGATTATCGTGGAGCAATACAGGATTGCAATAAAGCAATTGAATTAAATCCCAAGAATATAAATGCGTACTTTAATCGTGGATATTCAAAGTCCCAACTTGGGGATTATAGAGGTTCAATACAAGATTATAGCAAGGTCATTGAGTTGGACCCAAGTAATTCTGAGGCATATTGTGACTTAGGTGTTTCAAAAAGTCGATTAAAAGACTATCAAGGAGCTATTCAGGCTTCTACTAAAGCTATTGAACTAAATCCGAATGATGCAATAGCTTATTATAATCGCGGGCTTGACCGATTGAAAATAGGGGACAAAAATGGCGGTTGTTTGGATTTAAGTAAAGCAGGAGAGTTAGGACTTGAGGATGCTTACGAGTCAATTAAAGAAAGTTGTAATTGAAGTTTAATCATCAGTGCGAAAAAAACGGACACTTTTAACAACATAATAAAATGAATCTCAAAATTACTTTACTAATTTTGATACTGGGAATAATGTTTAGCTGCCAAAATAGTTCACAAAAAAAGACTATTCTGCCTAACATGGAATCCGATGTTAAATCGGTTACTAATAACCAAAACCCTTACAAATTAAGCTCTACTAAAAATAATTCCCAGCCTAAGCAGGAAGATGATAATAGAAGGGCGGATAACGACCCTGAACCTAAATCCGTTGTAAAATACTACACTAATTCTTTTGGCGAGAGTGTTCAATCCCCTACACATTATCAATCACAGCCTTCTGAAGCAACAGCCCAATGTAGAGATGGTACTTACAGTTTTAGTCGACACAGAAGGGGAACTTGTTCTGGGCATGGAGGCGTAAGCAATTGGTTAAAATAAAAAATTCTACCAACATGTATATTGCCGCCAATTTTCGCTACCCAAACCCGCAAGGCTAAAAAAAGCGAAAAATGCGTCAATATTTTCGTTAGCAGCAATGCCTGTTAAAAAATAGTTCACAATTTAAACAATCAATAAAATGAAAAGAGTAAATGTACTTTTGGTTTTAGGGTATTTGTGCTTAACAAATTTTTGTTTTTCGCAAGCAGTGCTTGTAGCACATTATCCTTTAGATGGAAATGCAAATGAAGTTACAGGTGGCAATAGTGGAGTACTAATAGGTACTTTACCTACCCTTAATTCTTGCAGTGTTCCTACAAGTGCAATAAGTTTTAACGGGAATACGGATTATATTGAAGCGGCTTATTGGTCGGCTTTGAATACACAAACCGCCTTATCGCTATGTGCATGGGTAAAATTTGACGCTTGGTATACGGGTCTTTGCCAAAGCAATCATATTGTCAGTAAAGGGCGAGATCAAGAAAAAGGGGGTTGGCGTTTGCTTGTAACAGACAACTCAGATTGTAATACCATAACAACGAATACGGAGGTCGCTAGTTTTGGATTTATTAAAGATACGAGTAACAATAGCGTGGATATCATATCTAATCAAAATTTAGCCCTGAATCAATGGTATTTTTTGGTTGGAACTTACGATTTAAGCACAGGATTAGTGAAAATTTATATAAATGGGAACTTGGACAATGCAATGGGTGGGGTTTTTAGCGCAATTCCTTCAAACACACAAAATTTAACCATTGGAGGATTGATTGCACAAAATGGGATTGATTTACATTATCCATTAAATGGAGATATAGATGATGTACGCATTTACAATGGAGCCCTGACTGCCCAAGAAATATTAGACCTCTATAATCAACACTGCTGGCCAACTATGATAGAGAAGGACATTCAAAGTGGCATAAAACTATTTCCAAATCCCGTTGCCAAAACGTTAGAAATCGAATGGAATACTATTCAGCCCGAAAAAATCGAAATAATGGATTTTACAGGAAAAAGCATTTTGCAAAAAGACATGGAAACAGGAAATGAAAATACGAATATAGACGTTTCAAATTTGGCAAAAGGCATTTATTTAGTGAAAGTATTTGCAAAAGAGAAAGAATATCTGGAAAAATTCGTCAAAGAATAGC
>JAYUZN010000820.1:0-1682 GCA_043751755.1 Bacteroidota bacterium
GACTTGCTTTTGTCTTGTTCATTATAGCGAATAATCTTTATATATTCAATGTCATAGACCATTTTACTTGCTATTTTGTCAAAAATCCAATCTTCTACATACTGCACTTCTACCAAATAAGGCGCAAAATCTATGTTTTGACAATGCGCAAAAAAACGGTCTTTTGTATCTTCTCGTTTATAGACAGTTGCCAAAAAAGAAGCCTCATCAGGTTGCGCAGTAGGCACAGCCGCACTCAACAGGTTCGCCTCCTCCTCTGCGGGAGCTTCTACTTCTGCCCATTCATTTTCTTCTTTGCTAAGAGCTTCATTATCGGTTTGTTTTTGCCCAGATAAGTAAGCTACTTCTAAGTCTTGCATACGAGCAAAAACGGCATGATAATCCATAATACATTCTGTTTCAGGGTTATATGCCATGAATTTATTTTTGCGCAAGCCATTGAGCAAAGCAGGTACAAGCCCCTCTGTTTCCTCATATTCTACGCCATTATATGGATAAATCGTGCGTAAATGTGCGTTCACAGCTTGGGTCAAATCTATGCGTTCTGTGATGCGTTTGCGCCAAAAATGGTCTTTTTCTGGCACATTGTGTTGGGCAAAAATGGGCAAAATGCCGATAATTGTAAGACAAAATAAGAGATAGCGCATGAGGAAATGTGTGTGTTGAGTTCACGCAGATGTACGCAAATGTAAGCAGATTTCGCAGATGTATTTGTTTTCATCTGCGAAATCTGCCCTAATCTGCGAGAAACTAACGAAAAAACCGTTTTTTTAGTATAAAGGTTTACTTCTGAAAAGGGTATAATTCAGCCTCATTTGAATGCCTAAAGGAAAGTGAGACTCGTCATGTCTGCGATGCATATTCTGTTGATTTCCAGCAATATAGGTCATAGCTTGTACCTGCCAACGCAGCCAATTTGCTTGCAAACCCAGTCCAAGCGTAGGCATATTTCGTTTTTGGAAGGAATGAGGCATGTCATTATGATGCACTTCCTCCTTTTCTTCGGGCTGCCCTTGTGTCTCGACATTATAGGAAAAATGCTGTTTGGCACGAAGCAAAATATTTGTCCCTAATTGCCCCACAACAGAAATATTTTTGTAGATAGGATAGTGATACTGAACACTTACGGGCAATTCCCATTTGCTTTGTTGGCGATTTATTTGCGAAAAAAGGGCATTAGCAGGCGTACTTGACGGCACAATCGTTCTAAAATCTACGCCATTAACTTGTTCAAAATCATCTGCATCTTTGAAGGATTCTGTCGTTTGTTTCGCAAAGTTTACCCCGACATTTAGCCCCCATCTTTGGCGAAAAGTCGCATTGACCAACATGCCTGTTGCGACTTTTTCTTCCTCAAAAGCCGTATTGATGCCAAGACTTACCTGCAAATCTCGCTTATTTGAAGGCATTTTCGGCTGATTCAAGGCAGGTGCAGTTATGTTGCGGTCAGTAATTTTCCATGCTGCTGTTTTATATTGAATAGAGTCTATGACCATTTTTTGAGGAGAATCAGAAACCATCAGTACATTTCCTACAGAATCTTTTGGAAGGTTATTTTTTTCAACATTTGTTATATTTTTTTCGCTAAAAACAGGTTCTTTTTTGTCATTTTCTGCGGAAAAAGGGGCTTGATTTGCCTTGTTTTCAGGTATTAGCATTGGTTTTTCTGTAGAAAAAACAGG
>JAYUZN010000821.1:0-2487 GCA_043751755.1 Bacteroidota bacterium
CACAGCTCGCAGGGCTGACGGATTCGCAGATATTGCAGCTATACAGAGAGGTGATGACGTTCCCAACATAAGGAAGTATCTCGCAGGGCTGGGAGATGCAGTTCCGCCTATCATTGCACACTATTTTTTTGAATGTATCAAATTTCACTATTCCCAAGATGGAAACACTATATCTTGACTACTTACGCACACACCTGCAAGCCAAAAATATAGCCCTTCAAGTACATGACGACTTGAATGACATGTTTCAACGCTACGCAATTCGTGAAAATGCGATACCAGATGTGGTCCACAAAAATGAAAAACTGCTATCAAAGTTGGTAACGGCTTTTGATACTTTTGATGATTTGCTTTTGTGGCTCGAAAAAATAATGTCTGAAGAAAAAGTCCGCGCGTACCAAAATGGCTATGAAAAGGGAAAAAGGGAGACAAAAACGCCGATGGCAAAGCCTTCTCGCTTTTACCTCGATAGGGAAAAATTGAGACAATACACGATTGCATTAGCTCTGCAAGAATCCGAACAAATCGAATTAGAAAGTATTGGAATGTCCTCGATATTCCAAACCCTCACAAAATCAACTTAGCATGTTATGGCATTTATAAACACACCACAGACTGATGAACCAAGTACAGCGACTTACGTGCCTGTGCAATCCAAAATAGTTGAAAATAAACCTATTGATTTTCCAATAGGAATATTTCCAACTAAAATCCAAAAGGTAATTAAGGACTGTAATACCTTTCTTTCTTATCACAATGACTACATAGCCGCCAGTATTTTTGCAGCTGCGAGTTGCGCCATTGCGTCCACATACAGAGCGCAATACCAATGGCAAGCAGGAACGGGCTTGTATATGGCGATTGTAGGAAAGCCGGGCGATGGCAAAACACCGCCAATGGAATTTGCCTTTTATCCTATGCGAGATGCCGACAAAAAAGCAATTGCCAAATACAAAGCGCAAATGAAGGAATATAATGCGGATAATACGCTTGCACGTCCTTCGCTTGCACAAATGCTGTACGGTGATACCACAATTGAAGCCTTTACAAAAGGCGTTTCTAATAACTCTCGAGGTATTTCTATTTTCAAAGATGAACTTTCAGGGTTTTTCCAAAACTTCAATCGCTACAATTCCGGTTCAGATATGGGTACATGGTTAGAGATATGGAGTGGCGGCACAATCTCTATCAATAGGAGTTCGGGCATTCCTTTGTATTTGGAAAATGTAAACGCAACCATATTTGGCGGCATACAACATGGGATAATGGATATTTTTGCCAAAGGAGGCGGGGCAATTAATGGCTTTATAGAACGCTTCTTATTTGTGAAGCCCTCAAAAATAGGCATTATGAAACTCAAAAAAAGGAATGAAAGGCAAAATTCGGATTGGTCGTATATGATGGGAACGTACAAACCCTTTATCGAAAAGCTCCTTTCGCTTGATATGACAATTGGAGAAGAAAGAACGTATGTTCCTAATTGCATAGGATTCACCCATGAAGCCGATGACCTGCTTACAGACTGGATAAATGTGCAAAAAGAAAAATTAGATAAGCTGCAAAACGACAATTTACGCAATATTTACTCCAAAATGCAAACCTATTGCGTAAGGTTTTCGCTTACGATTCACTTGATGCACTATGCCACAGGGGATGCCAATTTAGAATGTATCACCTTAGACAGTGTAGAAAAAGCCATTATCTTAGCAGAATACTTTATTCTACAGAGCTTAGAGGTTTCCGATTTTATCACAAACATGAATCCTGTAGATAAATTGCCCGAAAATTACAAAAAACTATACAGGGAACTGCCAGAAGAATTTGAAACAAAAGATAGTCTTATATTAGGAATAAAATATAATATCCCTGAAATAACGGTTAAACGATTATTATCAAAATGGGTAGAAAATAAAATCTGCTTGCGTTCACGACATGGCGGTTATACAAAGCTCCTGTATTAGCCAAAAGTATCAATCAAACGTCCATTCATGGGCGTTTTTTTTGCCCAAAAAGAAGAAAATAAGGAGGGTATATGATATTATAGATATTATAGATATTATTATATATAATATATTATATATCAATTAGTTATACACAAAAATTCGTATCAAATTCGTATCATTTCATATCATACCCCTTTTTTCATATATCAAAGTATCATTCAAAATGTCATTCAAAATATCAATCTTTTTTCTTGTTAATAGATTGATATTTAAATAGTTATAGTAGAAAATATCAAAATATCAATTATATCTTTTAGGTAAGTAAATATAGTTACCCAAAATCTCAAAAACTGCTACAATCCACATTTTTATATCTCACAAAAATTTCATATTTTTGTAGCAAGGGGGCTGACATTAACAATCCCCCCGAACAACCTTAACCTCACTCAAAAAACAACTATCTCCCTATCCAAATCAAAAAATATTGTTAGATTAATCTAACAATATTTGTTTGATAGTACTAACTTTTCGTATATTTGCAACG
>JAYUZN010000822.1:0-19654 GCA_043751755.1 Bacteroidota bacterium
ACCTTGCAAAAGCGGCTTGTTATGCCTATCTTTGTCTTTCAAAACAAAAAGCATCAAACTTTATGAAAATGTTATGCACACAAAAAATATTTTTTTTGGAATTGGGTTGGGAGGGACTACGCACAAGCCCAACACACAGCCCAGAAGTCCCTCCCAACTGGGTTATATTGTATAGATAGTTATTTCTAACCTTATGAGGCACTCATTTTAATAAATATGGGTGCCTCTTCTACTACTAATTATAATATTATGAACAAAAAAACATATATAACATATATATACTTCCTACTGGCACTATCATCATTTGCACAAATAAGTAAGTTAGACTGTATCATACTAAAAGACAGTTTATATAGAATAGACGAGGTAAATGAAGTTGGGCGGTTTGCCCCTAACTGGGTAAAGCTAACTTTGTCAAATGGAGAGTGGGGCTACTATAATAAAGGAGAGTTTTACGCCTATAATAGTTGTTTAAAAAGGTATGTTAGATACACACCTTTTTATCACAAATGGGAAGGCAATTATTTAGGAGGGTATGCAAAACCCTTAGATGAACCTTCTTTAAAAAATTTACGATTATTAGATTTTATTTTTTGCGAAAAATATATATACCTATCCTTGGCTTTTGACAAGTCTATAGGAGGTGAGCGACAAAACCAATTAGCCGAAAAAGACCCTAAATTATATGCTCCGTTTTTCGGGACTTCCTGCCTTGTGTGTCAGCCTTGCGTGTAGTCCCGAAAAATAGCCGATTCAAGGCAAAACCAAACCGCTTTGCAAGAAAAAAACCTCGCAAAAGCGGTTTGTTATGCCTATCTTTGTCTTTCTTTTTAGTTGTCAAAAAAAACAAAAAACATGTCTCACAATCTCAATACCCGTTTTTGGAAGTGGGAGGAGCATCCTATCCCCGACAATCTCGTTGGCAGGGACTTCGGGCTTGTGTGTAGGCATAGAGCGTAGTCCCTGCCGATTCAAGACAAAAACAAACCGCTTTGCAAAAAACTCGCAAAAGCGGCTTGTTTTTGTCTTTTCAAAACAAAAAGTATCAAATTTTACGCAAATGTTATGCGCACAAAAAATGCTTTTTTGGGCTTGGGTTGGGCGGGCTCACACGCTTTTTAGTCCCGCCCAACAGGGTAACTCTTCCGTTTCAGTCCTTGTTATAATGGAATGTGGTTAAAATAGTAATCTGTCAGTCACAGACTTCTCTGTCTGGGTTTCAGTCCTTGTTATAATGGAATGTGGTTAAAATCTGATTGTGTATATAGTCCAGCCAGTAGGCTCAAGAGTTTCAGTCCTTGTTATAATGGAATGTGGTTAAAATAAAGTTCATGGCACCTTAAATAAAAGGAGTAAATAGTTTCAGTCCTTGTTATAATGGAATGTGGTTAAAATACTCATTGCGGGTGTTATATGGGGGATTCGTTTTCTGTTTCAGTCCTTGTTATAATGGAATGTGGTTAAAATATGTTCTCTGAGAGGAATGCGAAAAGCAAAATATTTTGTTTCAGTCCTTGTTATAATGGAATGTGGTTAAAATTTTGCAAAAGAATTAGATATTCTCTACAAACAAGCGTTTCAGTCCTTGTTATAATGGAATGTGGTTAAAATATTCATACCTTGGGGTTGAAGATGGAGCGTTATCTCGTTTCAGTCCTTGTTATAATGGAATGTGGTTAAAATTTATAAGAAAAAAGTTTTTAGAAAATAAATAGTAAAGTTTCAGTCCTTGTTATAATGGAATGTGGTTAAAATGATGATTGCTTCATATCTTGAGGGAGAGGGACCAAAACGTTTCAGTCCTTGTT
Organism: Bacteroidota bacterium; assembly: GCA_043751755.1. Lineage (GTDB taxonomy): Bacteria > Bacteroidota > Bacteroidia > J057 > J057 > JAAFHL01. The sequence continues at coordinate 1,809 of JAYUZN010000822.1, forward strand.
ATAATGGAATGTGGTTAAAATCTTGTACATGTCAGGACACAGTAAAATCGAATCTTAATGAGTTTCAGTCCTTGTTATAATGGAATGTGGTTAAAATAGTTTACCAATTTGGGTTATGTGAATTACCTGATTTGGAATGTTTCAGTCCTTGTTATAATGGAATGTGGTTAAAATCCATTGGTGAGGGATTCTCGAGTGGATTAGACGCCATGTTTCAGTCCTTGTTATAATGGAATGTGGTTAAAATACAGTCATTATCAATGCTTTACGCAAAAATCCGACTGCCTCTGTCTTACCCTTTCTGACCCCACAAAGCAACTACAAATACTTGATATTCACAAATTTATTCGAAAATATTTTCGATTTTTTTTCGTCTTTTTTAGACCTTCGCAAATATAGCGTTTTCAAAAAAACCTAACTCTCCCAAAAAGCTTATTTTTAACATTAATTACTTGAGAATCAATTAGTTAATAATAAAAAACATTCGCAAGATTTTTTAACTATTTTGTCAAAAAAATATTTTTCGAAGATATAAGGTTTTTATTTTTATAAATATTTGATTTTCAATAAAATAAACCCGTAATTTGAGGTATAAAATTAACTATTTTCGCAAGATATATCATTTATTTTTCGTATTACTAATATTTGCGAAAGTAAATAGCAGAAATTATTTTTATTGAAATTATAATAAGCTCATTTTCAAGCTATTGCAAAAAAAATAGTTTCGCAAGTTTTTTTGAACTTTTTAGGTTCATAATCCATTCATTTACAAGTAATTAACCACTAATATGCGTAATGATTCACTTTTCGTAAAACTCTGTAGTTGGGAGCATTTACAAGCTGCTTGGTATATGGTGAAAACAGACAAAAACCGTTTTTTCGGGACTTCCTGCCTTGTTTGTCGGCATTGTTACAGTCATTTAGAAAACGGCTGCTACGGGTGTGCAAATACTGCATATTTTTCACATTTAGCGATAAAAAAAATCCTTCTAAATTTGTAATGTATTAAAGAAGAATTTATGTTACCTAACTTTGATTTTTTATTTCTCATTTTTCATTTCACTTATATGTTATTTTCACTTAAAAAAATAAGTTTATGTACGCTTTTAGGTGTCGTTTTCATGACTCTACAAGCTCAAAACGTCTCATATCACCCGCCCATAAACAAAAATAACAAAGCAGCAGATGTCGTAGTAGTTACTTGGAAAGACATTGTGGTGGCAGAGTTAAAACGCAGAGAAGGCTTTGCCTCAAGACCCTACAAAGACAAAGAGATATGGACTATCGGCTATGGTTTGCACGTAGAAAAATGGGCAGATATGCCCAAATACCCCATTTCCGAATATCAAGCCGAGTTGTATATGAACAAACGCCTGATGAGTGACTATGAAAATGTGGAGAAGGTTTTTCCGCAGTTTAACGAAAATGAAAAATGGGCTTTGACTTCCCTTGTTTATAATAAAGGAATGACAATTGTAAAAAATAACACAGCTCTTTGGAATGCCTTGCATTTGAAAGATATGGCAGTTTTGGAAAAACTTTGGATAAGCGAATTTTCTAACACAAGCAATCATAAAAATAGCAGAGAGTTAGAATGGGCTTTATTTTCTTTGAATGAAACGAAGCTTCGTACTTTATATGAGGAATCTGCGGTAATTGTAGAAAGTAGAAACCTGCGGAAAGTAGATTTCTCTAAAATTAAAAAGAAAAAGTAGCTGTTTCGCGCAGATGAACGCTGATTTAGGCAGATTTCGCAGATAAAAAGCAAAATATACTTACGCAGAACCGTTTTAGATAGTCCTTTGTCGTGGCAAAGGGCTACCTAAGACGGTTTTATTAAGGATAAACTCCTCTTTTTACCCAGCTTAGGAACAAAAATTAAATAACTTACCATTTTCTCACCACTAAGGCACGAAGAAACACGAAGCAATATAGTAAAAGAAGATATCTAAGCCACGCTTTTTCTTTCTTAGTTTTCTTTGTGCCTTAGTGGTAAATTGTGATTTTATTCTTTTCGTGTTCCTTATGTTGCCTATATCCAATGTTTTTTCTTGAAATACAGCCATGAACAACCCGAAGAAAGCACCATCAAAAATAGGGCGAAGAAAAACCCAAATTCCGAACTTGCAGAAGGGATATATGCGTGATTCATGCCAAAAATGCCCGCAATGAGGGTGGGCGGCAAGAAAATAATCGAAAATAAGGTAAAACGTTTGATGGTATCATTTTGCTCCAAATTGATAAGCCCTGTGAAGGTATCTTGCAGATATTCAAGCCTTTCAAAATTAAAAATGGTGTATTCCAACAGAGAATTGATGTCTTTGAGAATGATACGCAAACGCTCTTTGTGGGTTTCGGGAAAAATGGTGCTACGCAAAATCGCCGACAAAACCCGTTGTTTATCGATAATACTTTCGCGCAGCATCATCGTAGATTCTTGCTGCGAACTTATATGTAGCAAAGAATCTTGACGCGGTTTGCGCTCAATATTGAGCTTTTTGCTGATTTGTGTAACTTCTTTTGAGATATTTTCGAGCAAATCTGCATCTAAATCTATCCGCGTTTCAAACAATAATAACATAATATCTACCCCTAAAATCAAGTGTTCGGGATTGACGCGCATTTTTTTGATAGTATCGGCAAAAGTCGATGAATCGCCTGTGCGATAGGTAAACAAAATGCTTTCTCGTATCAAAAACGAAACGGGGTACATATTATAACCGTCTGCGTCTAAGCGCAAAAAGTTGGAGTTTGCCACAAGGGTATTATTTTTCTCGAAAAAACGCGAACTGCTTTCAATTTCCGTAATTTCCTGCGGCGTTTGAAAACTGATATTGCATTTTGATTCCACCCACTCCTCCTCCTCTTGCGAAGGCGACTGCAAGTCAATCCATAAGATATTAGACAATGCAGAAATTTCCCGCACATCTGCCTCTTTCCGTATTTCCTTGTCTTTCCAATAAAAAATGCGAACCATATTTGGGGGAAGTTGAAGGTGTTAGTTCTCGCAGATTTCCGCAGATAGGAGCAGATTTCGCAGATAAAACTTAAGCTATATTTTCTTATTCATCTGCGAAATCTGCTATCATCTGCAAAAATCTGCGTGAAATTCAGATTCCCAGCAAACCATATTTAACAATGCAAAAAATAGCCTGAAAGCCATCTTTCCAACCGATTTTCTTGCCTTCGTCGTAGGTGCGCCCATAATAAGAAATGCCTACTTCATAGACCCGAATCTTCGGAATCCTCGCCATTTTTGCGGTAACTTCTGGCTCAAAACCAAAGCGATTTTCGGTCAGATTGATGCTTTGAATGACTTCTCTGCGAAACAATTTATAACAGGTTTCCATATCGGTCAGATTCAAATTCGAGGCAATATTGGAGAGAAACGTGAGAAATTTATTCCCAATAGAATGCCAAAAAAACAAAATCCGATGCGGGCTGCCCCCCATAAAACGCGAGCCATACACCACATCTGCAAAGCCTTCTAACATAGGTTTGAGCAAAATATTGTATTCCTGTGGGTCATATTCCAAATCTGCGTCTTGAATAATGACAAAATCGCCCGTAGCAGCTTGTATGCCTGTGCGCAAAGCCGCGCCCTTGCCTTGATTCTTGGCATGTTTGAAATAGGCTATCGGCAAATCTCGGTGCTGTTCTTGATAGGACAAAATGGCAGATTCTGTTTCATCTTTGGAACAATCATTGACGATAATGACCTCTTTTTCAAGTGCTTGAATGAGTTGAACTTCCTTTATTTTAGCTAAAATATGATGAATCGTGTTGCCCTCATTGTAGGCAGGAATGACAATGCTTAACTTCATTTTTTGTAAAAATATGTGCAAAGATACAGAATATCCCTATCTTTGTGGCTGTCTGCATATATCAATTCTTTTTTTAATGAAAAAACGTATAACAATAACCGCTTTTCTCTGCTTTATGTTAAGTGTGGCAGTAGCTCAATTCAAATATTATGGCTCAGACAATCAGCCTGAAGGACATTCTGCGGCAATCACAGGCGGAACAGGGGCGATTTTGGGGGATTTGCCCATCAATTTAGGCTATCAAGGAGGCGCGTATTATCAATATCGTTTTGCGAGGTGGCTTGGTGTCAGAATCGGCGTTAATTATGGCAAATATTCGGGGCTTGGTACTACGCCTACCCCAATTTTGCCCAATAATGCTCTCAATGGTGTGCGCGATTCGACCTTAAATTACATAGATTCTACGAATTATATAGGCGTGTTTTATCCCAATTATCGAATGACTGCCCTCGACATTTCGGTTACAGGTAAATTGCATCTCATAGAACTGTTTTCTAAGACTTATAACAAGCCATTTACGGTGTATTTGATGGGCGGAGTAGGAGCATTTTCATATCTCACCAAAATGAATGCCCGCAATGCCAATAATTCGCTGTATCCTTTTCAGCAAATAGATGCCTCTGGAGAGGTCAAAACGCAACTTACGGCGATGCTTGACAATACTTACGAAACAGATGCGGAATATAAGGCTGTAAGCACGATTTCGCCTTTTGTGTCGTTTGGGGGAGGGTTGAGATATAGGATAGGGCAGCATCTTGGCATAAGTTTGGAGGCAATGGGCAAGTACAATTCTGATGATTTATTAGATGGTTTTCAATGGAAAACGGCTACAGAATTGTCGAGTAGCAGGGATATATTGGGAACAGGGAACTTGGGAGTGGAATGGCTTTTCTAAGGGTTTCACGCAGATTTTCGCACATTTTTCTTTATCTGCGAAAATCTGCGGTTAAATCTGCGTTCATCTGCGTGAAACAAAGCAAAAAACCGCTAATTTTGCCCTTTATTAAGCCAAAAAACCATGTATATTCAAAAAATACTTATCGAAAATATCCGTTCTATCTCACATTTTGAGATGGAATTTCCTAAGCCTGCGGGCTGGCATGTGCTGATTGGGGATAATGGGAGTGGAAAAACGACTGTGCTAAGAGCGATTGCTGCCCCATTAATTATTGAAGTGAATAGGGCAAATCCAATAATGACTGAGTGGTTAAAAATAGCTGAAGAACAAGCTATAGCCAAATTAATATATGACGATTCTTATTGGATTGAATTAGGCATTAAATATTCATCTAACAGGGGATTTAATGTCATAATGTGCGATAAAGAGGAAAATTCTGAACAAAATATGCCCATAAAAGTATTTTCTGCTGGTTATGGTTCCCTTAGAATTGCCCAAGAAAATGAAATTATAGACGATATAACCCCCCAAAAAAAGCCACAAATCTTGGCACATAAAACCTTATTAGGCGGAAAAAACGCTTTAATGAGTGCGGAATATTGGTTAAAAGAATTACAATATGCTGTATTAGAAGGCGGAAATGACCAAAAAACAGCCCAAAAATTATTAGACTTGATCATTTCCTTGATAAATGACAGTAATTTGCTCCCTTACAATCGGAAAATCGGAAAAATAGGGAGAGCAGGGATTTCCTTTCAAAATGAAAAAGGCATCTATTTGGCTTTTAGGCATTTAAGTGATGGTTTTCGTTCTATTTTAAACATAGTTCTTGACTTTATATTCAGAATGGTGGGCTTTTATGGAGAGGCAGAAGTATTAAGGGCTTTTGATAATGAACAAAAAGTTTGTATGTTAGAAGGCGTTGTTCTCATAGACGAAATAGACGCGCACCTTCACCCTACTTGGCAAACTCGTATAGGTCAGTGGTTTACGCAATATTTTCCCAATATTCAATTTATTGTAACAACGCACAGCCCTTTGGTGTGTAGAGCCTGCGACAAAGGTAGTATTTGGCGACTTGCTGCACCTGATAGCGATGTTCCTTCGGGCGAAATCACAGGCATCGAAAGAGAAAGATTGATTTATGGCAATATTTTAGACGCATATGGCACAGAAATTTTTGGGGACAGTGCGAGTATAAATGTCGAGGCTGCCCAGCAACGCAATCGCTTAGGAGAGTTATATGAAAAATCTATTATGGGATTAATTAAATCCGAAGAAGAAACAGAATTTACGCACCTTAAAGGGATATTTCCTACTTTTCAACACATAGGCATACTCGCAAAATGATACAATTACCCACTCATATACAGCCGCCTCAAAACATATTAGACAAATTAGCGGAATATCAAGCAGAAATTACAGGGACTTTTGCGCAGAAACAAGCCTTAGTAAAAGCGAAAACAATACCTGGTTTTTCGAGCCGAAATAAAAAAGGGAACCTTGTTTTTGATGCCGTCAAAGCATCTCTTACCCAAATGTGTGCTGGCGCAAAACGCTGCGCCTATTGCGAAGATGCGCCCGCAGACGAAGTAGAACATATTTATCCCAAAGATTTATACCCTAATAAATGCTTTGATTGGCACAATTATTTGTATGCTTGTGGAACTTGCAACAGTCCTAAAAGTAACCAATTTGCTATTTTTAGGGCAGATGATGGCAGCTTTTTAGCATTAAATGGCGAAAATGAGCCACCAAATGGTGTTTCTGTATTGATTAATCCTCGTATAGAAAATGCCATGAATTTTTGCCGCCTCAATTTCCTGACCTTTCATTTTGAAATTATCGCAGAGAAAAACAGCCATGAATACCTGCGGGCTGATTATACTTTTAATACGGTTTTGCGATTAAACACACAACGGGAATATTTGCTTCAAGCAAGAAAAAATGCGTATAGCATGTATAAGGCAAGATTAGGCTATTTTATCTCCCAAAAAGACCATGCCCCTCAATCCCAATTAGCTAAAATGGTCGAAGGACTCAAAAAAGAGGCGCATCTTACGGTTTGGAAAGAAATCCAAAAAAGTTATCACGAAAACCGTTTATTACAGATAGACAAGGATTTTTACGACTTATTTCAGCAGTTTCCCGAAGCCCTTAATTGGTGAAATCCCAAAAAAATCCCTACCTTTGTGCCTTGATTTTCACGCAGATTTTTCTTAATCTCCGAAAATCTGCGGTTAAATCTGCGGAAATCTGCGCGAAACCACACAAATTCTCCAACCATGCAATACACAACAGAATTTCATAAATACCCCGACTTGCACGACCGCGTGAAGGAAGCGATGCTCGGACTTGGTTTTATTGAGCAAACGAGGGTGCAGGAAAAAGTCATTCCCCTTTTTTTACAACTTCACAATTTGGTGGTCGAAGCCCCAACAGGCACCGGCAAAACGGCGGCGTATGGCATTCCCCTTATTTCTTTGTTGGATTTGCAAAAGCGTAATATACAAGCAGTTGTGTTGCTGCCTACCCGCGAACTTGCTATGCAAGTGGCAAATGCTTTGCAGTCTTTTTTTGAAGGAGATGCTTTGCGGGTGGGAAAAGTCATAGGCGGCGTGCCACTTGGCGAGAGCATTGAGGAGATAAAAGCCGTTCCCCATATTTTGGTGGTCGTGCCGGGCAGGTTGCGAGACGTACTTTCACAAGGCTCTTTTCCCCATATTTGGAAAGATGTCAAGCATTTGATTGTGGACGAAGGCGACAAAATGATGGAATCGGGCTTTTTGCGCGAGGTAGATTCCATGCGCAAAGACATTCGCAAATCTGCACAAATCTGCTTTTTTTCGGCTACGATTTCTCAAGATGCCGAAAAAATGATTCGAGAACGCGTAAGTCCCGTAGATGTCATTCGTATTGCGCCCAAAGAAGTCTTGAAAAACATTGGTTTTCATTTGGTAGAAGTGGCAGAAGGCAAAAAAGAATTGTACTTAACGGGTTTGTTAGAACAGTATTTTATTCATCAGGCACTCATTTTTTGCACCAAAAGAGAAGAAATAAATACCCTTTCGGGCTATTTGCGCAATCAAGGGTTTCGGGCAGAAGCCTATTTTGGGGCGCAAGAGCAGACAGAAAGAGAGAATATTTTGCGCCGTTTTCGGGAAGGAAGTATCGATTTATTGATAGCTTCGGACTTGGCAGCAAGGGGCTTAGACATAGAAGAAATGCCTTGTGTTATCAACTTTTCTGTGCCAAAAGAATTGGATTTTTATATGCACAGAGCGGGCAGAACGGGCAGAGCAGGCAAAAAAGGACGTGTTTTTTCCTTGGTAACCAATCAAATAGAAAAAAATGAAGTAAAAGGCTATCACCTTGCCATTCAGATAGCTTTGAAAGGCGTAGAAGTAGAGCCTTCGGAAAAAAAGCCTTCAAGAGATGATACACGAAGGATAAAATGCCATTTTTCACGCGGCAAAACGGACAAAATTAGGGTAACAGACATCGTGGGTTTTTTGGTAAATAATGCCTTTATTTCCGCAGATGACATTGGCACGATTACCATTTATGATTCCTACGCCCTTGCAGATGTGCCTTTGGCTGCCCTCGAAAACTTGCAACATGCCGAAGCCGACCCTTTGCTCAAAGGCAAAACGGTCAAAGTGCGCAAGTATTCGGCAGAAGAAGCGGAAATCAAATCACTTTCTGTGAAAAAACTCCTCAAAGACAAGGTAAAACCCGAAAAAGAGCGGTTTGTGATGCCGTCTTTGGAGGAAAGAGGGCTTGCAAATCCTGACAAAACGATTCATATTAAGGCAGGAGAGAAGAAAAAAGCTGATGCTGCGAAAAAGGAAAGAGCAAAAAAGCCTTTTGTTAAAAAAGGAGAAAATAAGCCTGCTTTTAAGAAAACAGAAGGTAAAACGGGAATACGGCGCAAAAAATAGGACTTGGCGGTTTTCAAATTCACAACAGGTAGCAATTTATATTTTATATGAACTTAGAAACATATATAACAGAACGAAAAGCTCTTTTTTGGTCTGTTTCGCCCCAACAAAAAAAGGATATTAGTCCTACTTTATTGGTGGAAACGATGCTCAATTATGGGAGTCTCGCAGATATAAAACTCCTGTTTGAAATATTGGGCTTGCCAGAAACAGCGCGTATTTTCTTTGCGGCTACGCAGAATCGGAGTCGCCATAATTATTTTCCTGTAGTAGAAAATTTTTTCAGACTTTATTTTCAGCGACATGTACTATAACATTCTTTCAGCAGAACAAAAAGCTTTATTACCTTTAGTTACTTTATTTCATAAATCTTATTATTTGGTAGGAGGGACAGCTATTGCTTTGCAAATAGGTCATAGGCAATCGATTGATTTTGATATGTTTACAGATAAAAAAGTTCAAAAAAAACGTATTTTAGAACAACTACAAACCCATAAATTAAGCCATCAACTCCTATTTGCGGATTCAGACAGCATTCATTTTTTGGTAGAAGAGGTAAAACTCACTTTTTTTCAATATCCTTTCAAGGTTCCTACTGCCCTTTCCTTCGAGCAGCTAAAAATGCCTAATTTACTGAATTTAGCCGCCATGAAAGCCTACGCATTAGGGCGAAGAAGCAAGTGGAAAGATTATGTGGATTTATATTTTATCCTCAAAACCTTCCACACTTTTGAACAAATTTCCCAAAGAGCAAGCGAAATATTTGGAGAGTTATTTTCACCCAAATTATTCAAAATGCAATTATGCTATTTTCAAGATATAGATTATACAGAAGAGGTGTTTTATATGCCCAATTGTAGTATTTCTAACATAGAAATTCAAAGCTTTTTAACGAATTTAGTTACAAATAATGAAATCTAATTGTGCAGTTTCATAAACCGGGGTAATCATTTTCTATAAATATTTCATCCCTACGGGATTAAACACAAATAATTGATTTTCAATTATATACATACTTTTCCGTAGTTCTTAGTATTTATAGTAACGCTACGGAGCTACAAGTTATCTAACTAAACACAAAAACGCCATGAAATTTCCCATTTCCGCCATTGCGCAACTCATTGGCGCGACCATAGAAGGCAATGCGACTGCCGAAATCTCTACTTTGTCCAAAATAGAAGAGGGGCAGGCGGGAGGCATTTGCTTTTTGGCAAATCCGAAATATGCGCATTATCTATACACGACACAGGCAACGGCGGTGATTGTGGCAAAGGATTTTGTGGTAACTGCGCCCCTTACGACTACTTTGTTGCGCGTAGAAGACCCTTATAATGCCTTTACTTTTTTGCTGCAAAAAGCCCAAGAAATGATGCAAGTAAAAACGGGAATTGAGCAGCCTTCTTTCATTTCCCCTACAGCAAAAATAGGCAAAAACGTGTATATCGGGGCTTTTGCCTATGTTGGACATTATGCAGAAATCGGAAATGGCTGCAAAATTTACCCCAATTCCTACATAGGCGATAATGTCAAAGTTGGGGAAAACACGACTTTGTACGCAAATGTGAGCGTGTATATGGGCTGCGAAATTGGAGAAGATTGCATATTACATTCGGGCGTAGTTGTGGGCAGTGATGGTTTTGGACATGCCCCACAAAGTGATGGCTCTTATACCAAAATCCCGCAAATTGGGAATGTGGTCATAGAAAATCGGGTGGAAATCGGGGCAAATACGACCCTTGATAGAGGCACAATGGGCAGCACCCGTATCTGCGAAGGGGTGAAATTAGACAATTTAATTCAAGTTGCGCACAATGTTACAATCGGTAAAAATACAGTTATTGCGGCACAAACAGGCATTTCGGGCAGCACCAAAATTGGCGAAAATGGCATGATAGGCGGGCAGGTGGGTTTTGTGGGGCATATTAGCATTGCTAATGGCGTGAAAATCGGGGCGCAGTCGGGCGTTTCTAAGGATATTCGGCGCGAAAATAGTGCTTGGCGGGGTTCGCCTGTGCAGGAATATAGGCAACAGTTGAAGTCGGAAGCGGTTTTTCGGCAGTTGGAGGAGTTGGCAAAGAAGGTGCATGAATTGGAGAAAATGATGAAGTAAAGTATATGTAAACAAATCCATGTAAAAAGTTTTGCTGATAATAGGAACTTTATTATCTTTGCAAAGGTAAGTTGTCTATCATTTAGGGACGAAAATTAAATAACTTACCTTTTTTTTCACCACTAAGGCACGAAGAAGCATGAAGATATCAAGTAAAAGAAGATATCTAAGCTATATTTGCCTTCCTTTGTTTTCTTTGTGCCTTAGTGGTAAATTATTACTTTATTTATTTCGTGTGCCTTATAGAAAAACTACAACTTATCAATGAGAAAATGCAGATGGAATTGAGCTATTTGAAGGAGTTGATGCAAAAAACAGGGGACAGAAATTAAGCCTTATTATGATGACTTTATTTGATGACATCAAAATAATTATAACAGCTGCCCGTTCACAGGCTTTTCGGGCGGTAAATAGCCTATTGCTCACGACCTATTGGCAAATCGGAAAGTGTGTGGTAGAAGACGAACAGGCAGGCAAAGTACGGGCAAAATATGGCGAAGCTACCCTAAAAATCCTCGCAGAAAAACTCACTTTGGAGTTTGGGAAGGGATTTGATTTTACCAACCTTACCAATATGCGAAAGTTTTATATCGCATTTCCAAAACTTGACGCACTGCGTCAAGAATTGAGTTGGACACATTATCGCATTATTTCGCGGCAGGCAAGCGAAGAAAAACGCCTATTTTATGTACAAGAAGCCGCAGATTGTGGCTGGAGTGGCAGGCAGTTAGAACGCAAATAAACAGCTATTTGCGCGTAAATATCTTTTATATCTGCCCAAAGAAGAAGAATTGATAGCATGGATAGAAACAGACAGGCATTTATTTCAACTTAACCATCTATAGCTATTTTAATTTTGTACTTTCGCTGCTTTTTGCTATCTTTGCCTATCAAACACAAGCATCAACACATTTTTCTTATGTTTACACCAACTATTGCTCCGCCGCTCATTCGCAAGCCGAAAGCGAAGCTATATACTTTGGACGAGTATCTTGAAAAAGAAGCTCAAACAGCTCATAAACATCAATTTTTCAACGGACACATTCAACAAATGGCAGGAGCTAAATTTAAACACAATCAAATCGCAACAAATGTAGTATTTGCCTTCAAAATAGCGGTTAGACCCTTAGAAAAGCGATATTTGGTGATAAATAGCGACCAAAAAATTTATATAGCATCTGAAAATACTGCCCTCTATCCTGATGCCTTAGTCATTAGCGAAAAGCCCGAGTTTTATGAAGGACGCGAAGACCTCATTACCAATCCTTTAGTCATTGTAGAAGTCTTGTCCAAAAGCACAGAAAGATATGACAGGGGCGAAAAATTTATGTTGTACCAAAAATGCCCTTCTTTTCGCGAATATATTTTGATAGAACAAGAGACTTTGTATGTGGAAAGTTGGTTTAGAATCAAAGAAAATACGTGGGAACGCACTTCAGAAACGGATAGGGAAAAAAGCCTTGCCATTCGCTCTATAGGCGTGGAATTGAGCGTGGGAGAGGTGTATGCTGAAGTGGAAATGTGAATAAATTATGATAACTTATGTCGCCAAATATCCGTCCTCATCTTTTATGGGAATATGATTTTTCTGCCTTTAACTTTCAAAAAGGTGCGATAATTGTGGTAGAACGAGTGCTTGAGCGCGGCAACTTGCAGGATTGGCGTGCATTAGTGCTTTATTATGGCAGAGAAAAAATCCTTGAATTGGCGCACCTTAGCAAGCAACTTAGCAAACGAGACAAGGATTTTGCGGAACTATTTATTCATTCGGAATTTTTAGCTATATGATACACAACATATATACGGTTATTTCTCCTTCCACTTTTGCATTATTGACTCGAATCATGCGAGATACGCGATTGAATGACTTTGTGTTAGTTGGTGGAACAGCTTTAGCTTTGCAAATAGGGCATCGCCTTTCTGTAGATTTAGATTTATTTACGCAAAAAGATTTTAGTAACCAAGAACTTGCGGAACACTTGTCTGAAACCTACACATTTTCAACAGATTATGTGGCACATAATACTTTGAAGGGTTTTGTTGAAAACGTAAAATGCGATTTTATTGCCCATAAATATGCTTATTCAAGCCCTATTCTTATCGAAAATGGGATTCGTTTAGCCTCTCTTTTAGACATTGCTGCCCTAAAATTAAACGCTATTGCGCATAATGGCACACGCTACAAAGATTTTATAGATATGTATTTTTTGTTAGAACAGTATTCTTTGGAAGCTTGTTTAGATGCTTTTTCGCGCAAATACCCTACTACAAACCCTATAGTTGCCCTCAAAGGGCTTGGCTATTTTGAAGATATAAACTTCGAGTTTGATACCCCTATTTTGCTAAAGCCTCTGGCTTTTGGGGAGGTAAAGCAGCGATTGTTAGCGGCGATGAAGCAGCCTAAGCGGGTTTTTGGGGCTTAAACAGAAAAAATAATTTTCCGTATCCATTTTTTTCCTATCTTTGCCTACAAATTTCAAAACATCATGAGGCAACAAATCATTCTCCATACACAAAACCCTTCCGAGTATCACACTTCGGAAACTGATAAGGAAAAAGCCTCGCGATTTGGTCTATCGGCGTGGAATTGAGTGTGGCTGAGGTGTATGCGGAGATGGAAATGTGAATAAACAAGACTTACGCAAAACCTGTTTATATTGCCACGAATTGCACGAATGAGAGCTGTTAATTCGTAGCTAAGTCTTTGCAAGTGCTAAGACTATTTAATGAAACACATCTATGTCATACAATAAATTCAAAATCAAAGACTTAGAAACCAAACTAAGTCTTAAAGTTGTACAGAAGGCTTGGCTACCTGATACTTTTCCTATTTTTGCAGAAGACCACCTTCTTGCGCAAACGCTTGTATATACCGAAACGGAAGCCTTGTTTAGCGAAAAAGCGCGGTCAGAATTTATTATTGCCCCCGTCTTACAGGCTTTTCGGCGTAGCAATATGGAACACTTTTCCATTTTTTCGGGTTACGAATTTAATATAGATAAATCTATCGAACTCAATGGTTTCTGCGATTTTATTCTCTCCGCAGTGCCTTATAGCCTTACAATAGAAGCCCCTACTTTTTTGGTGGTAGAGGCAAAAAAAATGGAACCTGATGTGAACGACCTCGCGCAATGTGGTGCGGAAATGTATGCAGCGCGTATTTTTAATGAAAGAGAAGGAAAGCCGCAATCGGCTATTTATGGCTGTGCAACTTCGGGTTTTAGCTGGGCATTCCTCAAATTAGAAGGGCAAATTTTGAGCATTGACCCCAATTATGTTCCCCTAACTTTCAGAAATCCGAATGAGGTATTAGCAACTTTGCAGTGGATTTTGAATCAAATGCTGAAGGAAAAGGGCTGAGGTGATTCATTATCAATTTGGCAGACACCGTCTGCCGAATGGGAAAATAGGCATAAAACTGCCGTTTGTGAGACACAAACGGCGACAGAGTGTATCCCTTCCCTTTGAGTTTGTGATTTTATTTAAAGGTTTATGCAAGAAACTCCTCCCCTGCGGGATTGTACGGGTTTCTTGCATAAACCCCAATTATCAGCTTATTTAATTTTCATTCCTTATTTCTGACTCTCATAAATAAATGCCAAAGGAATATTCCAAACGATTCGGCTTTTACAGTTCTGAAAATATCTCTTATAACGTTTTAGTTGAAACCTTGAATACAAAACCTGAGTCATATAATGGTTGGTTTTCAACAAATGATGACTTTTTTGTAAAATTTCGTCTAAAACACCGTTAGGAATAAAAGAAAAAGGAATAGAAGATATAATACAGTCCACACTTTCCGATTTTGTAAGATATTTATCAACTTCACTTGCAGACAAAGGTATGACAATTAATCTTTTGTCTCCTATTTGCCGCAAAGTTTCGCAAAAGGATAAGTTTACTTCAAAGGCATACAAAACCGAATTCTCGTTCATTTTTGCCAAAAGCCCTCGTGTTATATTTCCATACCCTGCACCATATTCAATGATAACCTGTTGTTTGTTGGGATTTACCTGTTTAGAAATTGCATCAACTACATATTCAGAGGTCTCTGTAAATGCACCTGTTGTTCCTAAATTTTTCGTAAATTCCCATGTTCTTTTTAAGTAGGATATCATATGTTACGGTGTATAACAATCTGATTGCTCAGTAGAAGGGTCTGTATAACAGAGTCTTGTAACATACGCCTTACTACTTCCTGATTTAACCCTTACAGTGAAATTCGCTGTAAACTTTTGTCCCATTCGGCTAAATTTAAAATAGCCTTCGCCTTGAATTTGGTTATCACTTGTTTCGCGATAAGACGTAATTTTAGCCGAGCTAATGAGATATTTGTCATAATACCAGCTGCGACTCCAATCCGAAAAAGCGTCATCAGATAGAATTTCAAGTGCGCTTTCCACCGTTTGCGATTTTGCGACATTGGGAATGCACACAAACAGGAAAGAAAAAACAATTGCAATTTTGCAAAAAGATAAAAATTTGAGATTCATAATATACAATAATAATTAGTGTTATTTTTTAAGATAAATAAAAATGAGTAAAATAGCCCAAATAAGAAAACAATAGATAGGAAAAGGAAAGGCTAAGAAAGGAAGCATTATATTCGGTTTCCAATCCCACCAATTCCCAACGCTATCTGAAAGTATCATAAACCGTTGATTGCTAATTGGATAAAATAATTTTAATGCCCAAACTTTGCCATGTGTAAAAGAATCTAAACAAACATGGCTAAATTGTCCCAAGCTAAACCATAATATGCACAAAGCAGAAGTATAAATTTTGGGTTGTTTAGCATAATTTAACAAACTATATCCTACTAAAAATAGAATAAAAGTTGTAAACAAAGAATGTGTTATATCATACAAGCCTGTTATTTCTATTTGATTAGAAATCTCTATGTCTGAAGTTCGAGCATCATAAACCGCCAAGTTTTCGCCAAATTTTTTACTCAAAGCATTTTGTATCCATATTTCTCCTATATCTGGAAGTGTTGCGCCTAAGACAGAAAAAAAGGTCAAAAGACCTATTTGTACCCTGTTAATTCTCCGAATAACAATGCCTACTAAAGCATGTGTAAACAAATCCATGTAAAAAATTTTGCTGATAATAAGAATGTTATTATCTTTGCAAAGGTAAGCTGTCTATCATTTCATGTTATACGCTTACACTTTCTATTTCTATGTTTCCACTTATTAAATAAATATTTTGTATGAATATTGGCGAAAAAATTCGGGTATTTCGGGGAATAAAAGGCTATTCGCAAGAAAGTTTTGCGGAAATGCTTGAGATGTCGGTCGCAGGATATGCGCAAATAGAAAGAAATGAAACAGATGTAAAATACTCCCGTTTAGAACAAATCGCCGAAAAATTGGAAATCCCTGTAGCTGACTTGATTACTTTTGGAGATAAAGGCAGTTACTCTATTCATTCGTTCAATGTGCATACACCTACAAATGGCATAGTAACAGGGCAAATCACTAATTTTCATCATTCTAACGACTTACAACAAATCAAACACGACATAGAAAAACTACAACTTATCAATGAGAAAATGCAGATGGAATTGAGCTATTTGAAGGAGTTGATGCAAAAACAATAAAGCTTGAATCTCAACCACTAAATAACAAAATATGACCTATCAAATTGAAACAGAAAACTGGATAGCCCAAAAAATGATACATTTATTGTATCGCTTAGGAGCCTTGAAATTTACGACCTTTGTGTCTTCCCCAAAAGAAGCACAGGTTATTGCACAAAGCGTATTAGAAGGATATCAAGAAATGAGAAGGCACCAAAAAAATGGGACAAAACCCCAAAAAGGGGAAGCTTTTTTGGCGGAAATGAGAAAGGAATTTGCGGAATGACGAATGAAATTTATTTGTTGGAGTCTTTCAAAAAGGAGTTCAAAAAACTAGGTAAAAAATACAAAGGCTTGACTACTGATTTAGCGGAACTCTTTGAAGAACTGCAAAAAAATCCAAAAATATATGCAAATCTTATTAGAAATACCAGAAAATCGCTATGCTTTTTTCAAGGCATTAGTTCGTATGTTGTCTTTTCCCAAAATCATAAGTGTGAGCGAAAACGCAATACAGAAAGAAACGCCCCTTGTGAGCAAGGAAGAATTTTTTGCGGGACTACGAGAGGCTTTTGAAGAAGTGAAACAGATGGAAGCAGGAACCTTGCCGCAAAAATCGGCAAGAGAAATGCTCAAAGAGATGGAAAGGGAATTGGCAAATGAATAAAGTCATTCTTACTACTCCTTTCAAAAAAGGATACAAGCAGATAGCCAAAAAATATCCTGCATTTATGCAAGATATGGACCATTTATTAGCCTCCTTAGAAGAAAATGCCTTGCAAGGCGTAGAGACCTTACCTAATGTTCGCAAAATACGCTTTGCTATCACAGGCAAAACCAAAGGCAAAAGTGGCGGCGCAAGGCTTATTATATATGTTCGTATCAAAAAGGAACGTATATATTGCCTGTATGTCTATGACAAAGCAGACATAGCAAGTATTCCCGACCACGAACTAAAAGCCTTTGTAAAGGAGTTGATAGAAGATTTAGCGGAAGAGGACGAAAAAGAGGAAAATTGAAAATAGCACATTGTTTGCAGGGTGTTAAAACACGAAATCCAACATTTATTCAATTTGGAACGCAGTCCGTACCGAATTGAGTTGGACACATACCTGAAGCCGTTGTCAGCGTCCTCACTGACAACGGGCTGAACTGAACCCTAATTCAACATAAACCGAATCTGCACCCCGACACTCCTAAACGAGTTAGGATAAGACAGCGAAGTATGTGGTCTGGTTATATTTTGTTGCCAAAAAGCCTTGATTTGCAGCTTGTTACTAATCACATAATCCACAGAAGGATTGATATTTGCTACCAGATTTCCCCGAACTATATTGACAGGCCCGCCATCTAAGTTATAGTTTTTCTGATAATTGTCTTTGACTGTAACCGTACAGTTCAGATTCGCACTGTTTTTGAGCGCAAAATCCTTGTTGAAAATGTGAATATCCCAGTTCAATTTATCTTTTCTATAGCCCAAAGTAAACGAAAA
>JAYUZN010000823.1:0-7358 GCA_043751755.1 Bacteroidota bacterium
CCTGCGGTTGCTGTATTATAAACGAGTAAGCCTGTTGCAGGCAAAGTCGTAGGGGCAGCCGCAGTAGTTGAGGTAAGTGCCAAACGAGGGGCAAGTAAGCCTCTGGTGGTAGAAGTAATATCTAACATGGCAGAAGCATCTGGCGCAGCAAGGCCTATGCCTGTTTGTCCTTCGATAATGGCACCATTTACAGGAGAAGCGGTTGTACCTGAATACGTAGCTCCTATAGAAACACCGCCTTCTACGTCTAATTTGGAAGCTGGAGTAGCTGTTCCTGCGCCTACTCTATCATTAGGAGCTACATACAAGCCATTTCCTGCCGTAGCACTATTTCTTGCCTCAAACGCGCCTACTCCACTCAAAGCGTGAAGATAGGTAAAAGCTCCTTGTGTAATAGTCGTATTTTCTACCAAAGCCCCTCCTTGACGAATTTTGCCAGCCCCCCCGTTATAATATAAGCCATTATCGACACTTATCAACGAAGTAGGGCTTACCCAACCCGGGTTTCCAAGTGCATCTGTACCCCACACTTGCAAGGTATTTGCGCCTGTAGGACCCGTAACTAAGCCATTCTGATTCAAGGCATTCGTAGCTACATTGACGGTAGTTCCTGCCCCCAAAACAGCTCCTGCTCCGCCTGTAAGCGTAACTCCCGAAGTGCTTGTGGTTAAATTGCCCGTCACAGGTGCAGCCGCAGGGCTTACCCAAGCAGGTATGCCCGCCGAAATGGTTAAGATTTGCCCCGCAGCACCTACACCCAAATTTACCCAATCTGTGCCATTAAAGTACATCAAAGAGCCGTTGGATTCGGCAGAAATGCTAATATCTGTGCCATCTACGGCATTGTCTTGAATCGTGATAACACCAGCATTGTCAATCAAGGCATCGCCCGAAGCCGTTTGTGCAACGGGTGCGTTAGAAGGGTCTCCAATCCAAATCTGACCGTTGTTGAGCGAATTGGAAAGTCCTGGATTGAGCCATGCCAAGACACCCGCGCCATTTACGCCCAAAACTTTGCCAATTGCCCCTGTAGGAAATGAATAGACTTTGCCATTTGCGTCCACCCACACCACTTTGTCGGTTGCAGCCGCAGTAGGAACGGCTGTTTGAAGGTCATCTGCCCGTAAAGAACCTGCTACATGCAGTTTTTCGGCTGGGGTAGAAGTCCCTATCCCCACATTTTGAGCAAAGCCCATACCCCCTAATAAGAGTAAGGAAAAAGAAAGTACCTGTTTTTTCATTGCGAAATAAAATAAAGTTGTAATTGCGGTAGTAATCTATTTAAAACGTTGTTTTCTTATGAAAAGTATAGTTTAAGGGGAAATCAGAAATGGAAAAAAATATTTTTTTCTCATTATAAAGGGTAAGATTTTGCTAATGTAAGGACAATATTTGGTTCTGCAAATTTTTTATTGAAAAAAAACCGATTTATAGCGAAAATCTGCCAGAAAAGGCTACAAACCTGCCGAAATTCTCTTTTTTTGCGCCGAAAAACAAGTCGTTGCAAATCTCCAAGTTTTTGTCAATTTTTCTCCCAAAAAATAATATGAGTTGGTATTTTGCCCACAAATGCAAGCCTCTTTTGAGGTAGTTGCCCAAAGATGTAATGAAAATAGGGCAGTATTTTTCAGAATAAGGTTTATTCCCAAAAACATGGGGATATACGTGCTCACTCTCCAGCTCTATTGCCGTCAAATCTGGGAAGTAAGGCTTTATATATTTTAATAGACTTACCGCTTTTTCACTTTTGGCAAAAAAGGGAGAATCTACAAATTCATACAACTTTTTTACTTCTTTTGCCTCCAAACAGCGAAGGCATTGTACTCATCGGCTATCTGTCATATTGGGCTATGTGGAATTTTTTGCCAAAATAAGCCTTTTTTTCGCCCATCTCAAAACCTTTTTTTCAGATGCTTTAGTTGCAGCCTCAAGCAGATGCCTCTTTCTCCGCCGCGTCTTGCTTTCATTTTGCGATGACTTCTTCCTGTTTATGGCTTGTAGGGTGACGCACCTTTCAAAGGTGCGCCACCCTTACATGATTTGTATATTTCCAAAAATGTATCCCGTTCAAAGTATAAACGTAAATTCTCCTCTCCTTATCCCGTTATTTTCCCCATGTTTCCCTATCCAAACTCCTGTACTGAATAGCCTCTGCGATATGTTCTGGGCGAATGATGTCGCTATTTGAAAGGTCTGCAATGGTGCGCGAAACCTTCAAAATACGGTCAAAAGCCCTTGCCGACAAATCCATCTTTTTCATCGCAATTTTCAGCAATTGTTCACTTGTAGAATCGTAGGTGCAAACTTTTCTGACCAAATGAGAAGGCATCATGGCGTTGGAATAAATCCCTTCCTCCTCTTTGAAGCGTTCTACCTGCCTTTGTCGGGCTATTACCACTCTTTCGCGAATCTGATGGCTTTTTTCGCTGTCAATACGAGAGGTCAATTCTTCAAATGGAATCGGGGTAACCTCAATGTGCATGTCTATTCTGTCCATCAAAGGTCCCGAAATTTTGCCCATGTATTTTTGGACTTGAATAGGCGAGCAGATACACTCCTTTTCGGGGTGATTGAAATAGCCGCAAGGACATGGATTCATGCTTGCCACCAAAATGAAATTGGCAGGGAAATCTATCGTTATTTTCGCACGTGAAACCGTTACTTTTCTATCCTCCAAAGGCTGTCGCATCACTTCTAACACTGTGCGTTTGAACTCTGGCAGCTCGTCCAAAAACAACACGCCATTATGTGCCAAACTGATTTCGCCCGGTTTTGGGTCGCTACCGCCCCCCACCAATGCCACGTCTGAAATGGTATGATGAGGGGAACGGAAGGGGCGTTGAGCAACTAAGGCAGCGTTTTCGGGTAACAGCCCTGTAACAGAATGGATTTTCGTAGTTTCGAGGGCTTCGTGGAGGGTTAGGGGGGGCAAAATGCCTGACATACGTTTGGCAAGCATGGTTTTTCCCGCGCCGGGAGGCCCTATCATTATCACATTATGCCCTCCTGCTGCGGCAACTTCTAAGGCACGTTTCACATTTTCTTGTCCTTTTACGTCCGAAAAATCGTGGGTACAAATATTATGCGCGTCCCAAAAAAGTTGGCGTGTATTTTTGATAAGCGGTTCAATATGAAGGGTTCCGTCTAAAAAAGCGACTGCTTCTGTTATTTTTTCTACCGGAATAATGTCAATTCCTGCCACGATTGCGGCTTCTCCTGCATTTTGTTGGGGCAAAATGAAACCTTTAAAGCCTCTTTTTTTGGCTTCAATGGCAATAGACAAAGCCCCCCGAATGGGCAAAAGGGTTCCGTCAAGGGAAAGTTCGCCCATAATGAGATATTCTGCCACTTTTTCTGGGGGAATACTGCCTTCTGCCGCCAAAATGCCCATAGCTATCGTCAAATCGTAGGCAGAGCCTTCTTTTTTGATGTCGGCAGGAGCCATATTGATGGTGATTTTGCGGCGTGGCATATCGAGGCGATTGTTGCGAAAAGAGGCAAAAATGCGTTCTCTACTTTCCAAAACGGCTTTGTCGGGCAAGCCTACCAATACATATCCAAAACCGCCGCCGATGTCGGTTTCTATTGTGATGAGGGTAGCGTGAATGCCTTGCACCGCACTACCGAAGGTTTTTGTGAGCATATTATTTTTTTTGAAACCCATAAGGAACGAAAGTAAGTTTATCGTTTTCTTCACCACTAAGGCACTAAGCAATTGGATAAAAGAGTCTAATGTACACATTTCTCTTCTTTGTGTTCCTTCGTGCCTTAGTGGTAAATAAATTAATAAGACAAAGGTCAATCCTTTTTGATGCTAAAACATGGAAACTTTCCCCCCTTTGGTAACAGCAAAAACGGGCAAACACCCGAAGATGCTTGCCCGTTTGCCCCAGAAAGTGCCTGTTTTCTTACTTTTCTAATCGGATTCCTATGCCCATCAAACCCGGAATATACTCATACTTAGTGAGTTGTGTAAGCCCAATAGTATAAGTTCCTTTTTGGAAAGTTTTGCGTTCTGTTAAGGGAAAACAGCAGAAATCCCAAATATCTGCAGCCCCATCTCCCTTAAATTCGCCCTTTTCATCTTTGATAGCGACTTCAATTTGCTTGATTTCCGATTCGCCCGAAGGCGCAGCAATTTGTACTGCCATTTGAATAGACGGCAGCAAAATAGAATTTGCATGTTGCAATTCCAAATTGAGTTGCATGGGCGTAGCATCATCTGTAACCTCTATTTTGAAGATACGCACGTCATTTTTCACCCAGCGATTGCCGGGCAATTCTTGATAACTTTTGAAAACCGCCTTGTCGCAGCCCCAAAAACTGAGGCAAGTAAGGAGGAAGAAAGGAAAATATTGTTTCATGATTTTGGTTTGTTTCACACAGATTTGCGTAAATGCAAAAAACGCAGATTTGCACAGACTACCTATCTGCGAAAATCTGCGTCCCCGTCTGCGAAAAATCTGCGAGAGATTAATAGCTCCACAAATGATGTTCAAACTCAATAAGTTGCTCTTTGCGATACTGCGCTTCCTCCAAAGAGTTTACTCCGAAGTTGATATTTGACACGTTTATAATATAGCTATTGAACAAACGGAGTTCAAAAATCTCGCGCATAGAACGATATTCAGCGTCATTAAATTTATTTTTCCATTGCGTATTGTCCAACAAATCCATGATTTCGCTGTACTTGAAAGTACAAATTGAGCGGTCACGCAATACTCCCCCTGGATCCACAAAATAAATTTGTACATACTGAATGTCATAGACCATGTCTGATTTATTTTTGTCAAAAATGCGGTCTTCTACAAAAAGGAGATAATTTTCCAAAGGAGCATATTCATCACCCGCGCCCATAGAAATTGCGCCCGTAGGAGCTGCTGCTTCGCCACCGCCCGATTCGTCTCCAAAATCGCCGCCGAAGCCCCATTCATCACCGCCGCCGCCGCCGCCAGCATCAGCACTGCCGCCGCCTTCGTCTCCCGACATATCGTCAAAACCGCCTTCATCACCGCTTCCTCCTGTGCCAGCATCAGTAGCTTTTTTGTCGCCACGCGCTTCGGCAAGAATAGCCATTACTTGGTCATACTGCAAAGATTTGTCCAAACTGTCTGTGTTGTATGCCACATAAGTACCTTGTTTCAGTCCTTCCATCAAGGCTACCACAATCCCTTTTTTGTCCATATCTTTATGATATTGATTGTAGAGAGGGCTTTCCTTCATGACTAAAGGTTGATTTACTTTCTCTGTAAGGTCAATTTTATTTACGACCTTTCTGCGCCAAAAGTGGTCTTCCACTCTCGGCGGAAATTGCGCCATAAGCTGTGAGCTTGCCATGAAGAAAAGGCAAAATAGCGACTGAATAAAAATAATTTTTCTCATAGTTTCTCTGAACGATTTTGTTATATATTAAACGACAGCGTTGCAAAATTATTGCTTTTTCGCAATATAATGCGCAAACTTAATATAAGTTACACAAAAAACGATATTTTTTTTAAAAAAACAGCGATTTTTTTCTTGTTAGGCTAAAATTGTGCCAAAAACAGGCGATTTCAGGCAGATTTAGATAACGACAGAATCATTTGGTAAATCGATTGGCGTTTAATAGCGTGGCGCACTTTTCAAAAATGCGCCACGCTATTAAATAATTCTCAATTCTCAATTCTCAATTTCTTACGCCTGTTTTTTCCAAGCATACCCCAACCCACAAAGGCTCAAAAACAATAAAAAGACCGCCCAGTATTTCGTATAAGGCAAAGCATAAAAATGGCTGTCTGAAGCCTTATGAAGGGCATTTTCGTAGAAATCTTCCCTATCACTGCCCACTAATTGCAAGGATTTATCCTCACCTGTTATATGCAAACGATAGATTTCGGAGCGAAGAGAATCATACGTTTGTGTAGTGGAATTGAAATAATACAAAACAATCGGACCTAACTCAAAATGCCCCGCTTGGGTTGGTAGCCATTCAAAAATAAAGTATTTTGTACCCGAAATACCTGTAGAATCTCTTTGAATAAGGCTCGAAATAAGGGGTTCGTCTCCTATCAAGGACTTGGGAATATTGATAATAGGTTTGGGAATAAGTGCCACATTTCCTGTGCCTTGAATGGCGACTTTGAGGGTAATGGCATCTCCTGTAAAAGCCTCTCTATCAGATATTTCTGTTGTCATTGTCCAATCTCCTACGTTATGCGCATTGAGCAAAGTAGTAGGCGGCAAAGGGCGAATGGCGAGGTCATGCCTTTGCATTTTGACGGTATCCCAGCGAAAAGAAATACGCGGAGATTGCATATCTTTGGCATTTGGCGCGTCATCGCTCACATACTTGCGTTTGAGGCGCAGAAAAACATTTTCCCATGCGATTTTGCCAGTATCTAAGGGAAATAAAAAGGCTTGATAGAGTTTAAAACGCACATATTTTTCTCCTGAAATGAGCGTATCTTTTTCAGAAGGAGCAGACAAAGGCACTTCTTCTGTCCAAAAAGCCTCTTTTCTCACTTGTTTTTGCACTTCATACAAGGCTTGCACAGGGATTTCAAAATTACTTTCTTGGCTTTGGGGCAGATATAAGGCAATTTGCGTGTTGAGTTGCGCGCCCAGATAGGCAGGATTTGGCGTTGTTTCTAACACAAGACGAGGCTCAAAATTGGTGGCAGTATATTCTTTCGTTTCTTTGCCAGAAATGCCTTTTTTGATGCTCAAAGTGAAAACAGGGGAGGCATATTTTTTCCCACTTAGCCAAACCTCAAAGGAAGGAATCGTAACCTGTCCGATGTTATCAGGTAGATAAGTTTGAATATAGACATTTCCGCCCGCAGTTGATAAGGGTCTTGTGAATAATTGGTCTTTCGTAATGCCTGTTATTTCGGGAAAAATAATGGGTTTATCCAAAGATTTGTTTTTTATTCTTACGCTTACAAAAAAATTCTCCTCCAAAGAAATCTCTTTTTTGCTTATATCAAACGTCACCTCCTGCCCCATTAGGGCAAAACTCAATAGCAAACCGCTCAAAAAACAGAGATATGTTATGTATTTTGGGGACAAAATTGAATCTATAAAGACATATTTTAACGCAAATATTTTACAAAGATATTGAAAAACATGAAAATGAAAAAATATATTTGTATATCTTTTTATTTTGGTGAAGATTTCTCGCAGATTTTCGCAGATGATAGCAGATTTCGCAGATAAAAAACACAATGGCGTTTACTTAGGAACTCGAAAAGAATAAAATCATCATTTACCACTAAGGCACAAAGGAAACTAAGAAAGAAAAAATGTGGCTTAGTTGTCTTCTTTTACCCTATTGCTTCGTGTTTCTTCGTGCCTTAGTGGTGAGAAAAATAGCAAGTTAT
>JAYUZN010000824.1:0-12795 GCA_043751755.1 Bacteroidota bacterium
GTTACTTTTGTGGTCATATAGTATGAGTTAGGAATTACCTAACTATATTTTGCTTTATCTGTAGCTTAGGCTTTAGCCTGAGCATCTCAAAATTTGTCCGTTTCTGTGTAACGCAAGCTAAAGCATGCGCTACGCATACCGTAAATTTATTTGTTTAGTTTATTTCTCACTCGTACTTATTATTTTTTATGCCTATCTATTATACCGAAAATGGTCCATCAATTCATACATACTCCAGTTCAAGCAATCTCTTTCGCCATAGCCCAACAAAGCTACAACTTTATGCAGGCTTTCGATATCAGGAGCTTCTATTTCCATAAAAAGAGGAATATAACATAATTCATCGAGGTATTGGTCAAACATAATTTTTACCCCTTCTAACACATATTCCTCCCTTGTTTTGCGCACGATTCGGGTTCGGCAATAATTCAAATAAAAGAGCATTTGCTCCATAGTCTCATAATCGCTCACCGTTACTTCGAGTTCTTTCATTATTTTGACTCTTTCGTGCGGCATAGTCGTAGGCGTTTTGAAGGTGAGCCTTGTTACATTTCCTTCTTTTCGCAGGCGCAAAGATTGCTTTTCGTGGCGCATAAAGCTATCGTCTGTATCCCAAAAAGTGGCATACAATTCGCCGTCAAAATGCTTTTCCGCGCCCAACTCGGTGAGCTTTTTGAGCAGCTCAGGACGTTTGATGTCAATTATTTTTATTTCTATTTCTTGCATGTTCTTATTCCATAAAAATGTGATGAAGCTACAAAATAACGTTTTTTTTGCCAAAATATCAAATACATTTTCAAAACAAGCCGCACAAATCAAATATTCTTGCTTATTTTGTCGTGTAGTATAAATGTCGGTCATTTTTCTCACATTTTTATGCTTTTATATGAAAAAACTATCCTTTCTCTTTGTTGTTCTCGCATTTTTAAACCTTGTATTTGCCCAAAAAGAAATCAAAGAAACCACCATTTGTAGAACAAAAGGCTTATCCGAAGTGCAGGTCAAGAAAATAGAGGCAGTTATGAAGCCTATTCGCCTTGAAGTAGAAAAAATATTGGTCAAAGAAAACCCCGAATTGTACAAACAATACCAAAAAGAGATAGCCCTTTTTCTCAAACTCAAAGACTCAAAAGCCAAAAAAGATAGGGTGCATGACTTGGAAGACAAGTATTATAAATATTTCCGCACCTGCTACCTCAAAGCCAATATAAACGAAAAAGCCGCAAGAGATTCAATAGCAGCCATTATTCCTGCCGACATTCCTTATACTTTTGGCGATTTTTTGGCGATACGCTCCACCTCTCGCAAATCGCCTTCGACGGGCGCGAAAAGTTCGGCAGACTGCCCCGCCCTTACCTGCCCCTTAGACATAAACACTGTTCGCAAATATGGGAATTTGGCAGCTTTGGGAGAAGTGATTATCAAAGATTGCGCTATCAGCACTTTGGCAGCTGGGGGAATCGCAGGAAGTGGCGACTTTGTAGGGCATATCGGACAAAGAGCAGAATTTCCTGCCGAAACGCCGCCTCAAATGGTTTCGGCTATCTTGGACATGAGTATGTGGGTGCAAGCAGGCGCAACAGCAGGCGGCACTTATGTCGAATCTCAATTAGGCTTAAAAATAAAAGGACCTTCTTTGGACAAAAGGTATGTAGATTACAGCCTGTGGGCGGTTGCCCCTGTGGTTTGGTTTACCTATCAATCGGATAATGGTTCGCAATATGAAATAAGTACGGACATGACTCCTGATGTGAAAGGCGGAATCTATGTGTTACAGACATATATAAGGTCTTTTTGTAGCTCTGGGGGAACGGCTCCTACGGCTGTGGAAACGCTGATGCCTAAGGTATATGGGATTAGAATGTGTGAGAAATAGGGGAATTATTCTGCTTGTTGATAAAACCACAACAGATTAACACATATTTTCACAAATTAGGTTATTAGCTGACCTACAATATTTTGAACGAAATTGACGTTTGAATAGGCACGAATTTCGCAGGTATTTTATTTTTTATCTGCGAAATCTGCTCTTATCTGCGATAATCTGCGTGAAATCACAACATAATCCATTCATAATGTTCCAAACGCTCATTTCTTTATCCCTCCATTTTTTGTTATACGACAATCCTTGTTATATTTTCAATGATTTGCAGTCGCAGATTCGGGAGGGATTTATTCAAAAACAAGAGGCAAAAACGCAGTTTAAACAACTTGTACCGCAGTTAAAGCAGTATTTTATAGACAATGGCGGCGTGGAAGTGCCGCGTGAAAACTGGTTTTTTCCTGTGCAGGGCTACAATCATGTTTCGATTGGCGGAAATGGGCGCGGATATATCGCTAAAGGCTATGATTATTTTGACGGAAATAAAAGCACTGCCCACCCTGCGCATGATATTTTTATCAAAGATGACAACCATGATGATGCAGATGATAGAACGGAAACCCTTGTAAATGTGCGTTCTATGTCGTGCGGCGTGGTAGTAGCAGTCGTAAATGATTGGCAGCCTGAAAGCGAACTGCGGGGCGGCAAGTCGGTCATGATATACGACCCTGTAACGAATGCTTTATTTGCTTATGCGCATCACTCGTTCGTGTTTTCGGGGGTGGGCGACATTGTGCGGGCAGGAGACGTGATAGGCACAGTAGGCAGGACCGGCAAAAGTGCTTATTCTGCCAAATCGCCTACGCATTTGCACATTTCTTATATGAAAATTGGGGCAGATACGCTTCCACACCCCGAAAATATTTATACGGACTTGGTAAGGGCAGGGAAAAATAGCCATTAACCAGTTGAAAGTTATAAGTTGAGAGTTGAAAGTTAGCATAATTGATTACTAATGAATCATTTATGCTAAAAATATATTCCTAATTTATTTCTCACAGATACTTACTTAATTAACTAAATTGTCATTTATTTATTTTTCAATCCTTATTTATACTAATTTTTCAACTCTCAACTTTTAACTTTCAACTCTCAACTTTTCATTTCATTCATACATATCTTCTGTAATATTCTGCACGATTTTAAATTCCCCCAAAAACTCCCTTGCAATGACCCGAATCAGGGTATAAACAGGAATTGCAAGCAATAAGCCTAATACGCCCCCTAAAATCCCTGCCGCAATAATGACAATAAATATCTCCAAAGGGTGCGCTTTTACGCTACTCGAATAAATCATAGGCTGCATAAGGGCATTGTCTATCAAATGCACAATGTTAAACCAAATAAATACTTTGAATAACACAGGCACAGTAAAGGCATAAAAATCCACATTCATGTATGCCCCAACCGTCATTATTAAGGCAAAAGACAAGCCCATCAACGGACCCACATAAGGAATAATATTCAACAAGCCCGCCACAAAACCAATCAACAAGGCATTATCTACGCCAAGCACCCATACCCCTACGCCTACTGCTGTGCCTACTATCGTTTGTTCTATGATAACGCCGATAAAATAGCGCGATAGGAGTTTTTTAGCATGAATGAGGACATTTTTCACCTTCTCTTCGTAGCCGGGCGGCGTAATATCCATCGCAAAATTATAAACCGTATTTCGGTCTTTGAGGAAAAAAAACATGATAAACGTAACCGAAAACAGGGCAATAAACAAATCTCCTGTAAATTTAACAATGCTTGAAAGCATATTTGAAACATCAAATTGAGACAAGGTTTTCGTCAATTCGTCCTGACTATAATCCCAAAAAGTCTGTCCTCTTTCCAAAAAGTGGTATTGAACCGCAATTCTTTTCACAGGTTTTAAGGGGCGTTCCACGCTCAAAGCAATTTTTTTCACATCTACCTTGCTCACATTTTGAATCTGCTCGGCAAGCACAGGCACAAAAAACAGGAAAAATATCGTAGCTACTCCATACAAAATCCCCATAGTAATCCCCGCACATACCCCGTCTGGCAATTTCCAAGTGCCTATTTTTATTTTTTGAAATAGCTTCATCATGGGTCTTCCAATGAGGGAAAAAACCAAAGCTAAGACGATATATATGATGAGCTTATGGAAAAACCACAAAGCAATTGCTGCAATCGCAAAAATAAGGGCAAGGATATACCAACGGAAACGACGCATGAGGAAATTGAAAATTGAGAATTGAAAATTGAGAATTGAAAATTGAAAAATAAGAATTGAGAAATAAGAATTGAGAAATAGCAAACCCTGTTTCTTATCTTGTTTATCTTGTAAATCCTGTCTAACAAATAAAAAACCTGTCTATTGCGAAGTTAAGCCTTGTACGGATTTCTGCCCGCAAATGTTCAAATATAGGGCTAAAATATTAGAACTTATTAGAATTTCATTAGAATTTCATTAAAATACTTTCCAATTAGCTGAAACACCTTCATTATAACATATTGATATACAGTAGCTTATGATACTACCTCTTAATATGTCAAATATTAACTACCCTTTTGGGTAAGTACCAGTCAATAAAATTATATATACCTTAGCAGCCGAGTTCAATAAATGATACGAAGAATAGATGTTCTAAAAAATTTATATGTAACAAATACCACATAATTATGTTTCATATAATTGGAATTTTGGATTAAGTGAACTCTCGTTTTTATCTCTCACACTCACAGTTTTTACAGTTACATTTAATTAATCTATTGCGATTATGAAAAAAATGTTTTACACTTTTGCCATGTTGGCAGCAACAGCAACGGCATCTCAAGCAAATACCATTTTGTTGGCAAATAAAATGGATTCTGATTCTACCGGCTACGGTCAAATGGAGCAAGCAAGCAACACTGAAGTTATACGCATTGATTTTACACAGTTCGACCATCTCACCTTATACGCACAAGCATTTCAAGGCGTTCCCTATCAATGGGGCGGCATGACCGAATCGGGCTTTGACTGCTCGGGGTTCCTCAAATATCTGTTCAATGAATTTGGCTACGAACTGCCACACTCTTCGATAGCAATGGCACAAATGGGGGAAACCATAAGTCGCAATGAGTTGCAAAAAGGAGACCTCGTTTTCTTCAAAACCTCTAAAAAACGCTCAATTACGCATGTAGGCATGGTTATTGACCGAGACGGCGATGATATAACGGTTATTCACGCCTCTTCGAGCAGAGGCGTAGTTGCCGAAAATTTGAACGCCTCTAAATACCTTAGCCCACGTTATGTGAAAGCCGTCCGTTTGGATTTGGCTGCGATTCGCAAACCACAACAAGTTGTTTATGCTTATTAAGTAGTTGAAAGTTATAAGTTGAGAGTTGAAAGTTAGTATAATTACTTAGTAAGTAGTTGAAAGTTATAAGTTGAGAGTTGAAAGTTAGTATAATTGCCTAATAATTAATACTTTATACTAAAAACATATTCCAAATTTATTCCTCCCTCATACTTAATAAATAATTTATACTAAAAATATATTCCAAATTTATTCCTCCCTCATACTTTAGGTAACATTTTACTTATACCACAAAAAGACTGCTCCAAATTGTTTTTGGGGCGGTCTTTTTGTGATTTCAGCACGCAGAATAACTTTCAACTATCAACTATCAACTTTCAACTCTCATTTCCTTCCTACACCCTCCTCAATCTCTCCGCTGCTCTTTCCAAAGTAGCATTTTCTTTCGCAAAACAAAAACGAATTACCTTATTATCTTCGCCTTTGCGATAAAAAGCAGAAACAGGAATTGCAGCTACCCCAAATTCTTGCGTAAGCCGAATGGCAAAATCCGTATCTTTTTCCTCACTAATCCCCTCATAACTCATCAGTTGAAAATAAGTACCCGAAGTTTGCAAAGGCTTGAAACGAGTATCACGCATCAATTCGAGAAAATAATCCCTTTTTTGTTGGTAAAAAAGCGACAATGCATTGATTTTATCCCATTTGTGAATATACTCCGCAATCCCTACCTGCAAAGGTGTACTCGTAGAAAAAGTAACAAATTGATGCACTTTGCGAAACTCTTTCATCATATATTCTGGCGCAACACAATAGCCTACTTTCCAGCCTGTTACATGAAACGTTTTGCCAAAAGAACTGATAATGAAACTTTTTTCTCGGAGATTGGGATAGCGCGCAATGCTTTCATGCGGTTCTCTATCAAAAATAATGTGCTCATATACCTCGTCCGAAAGCACACAAATATTATTCGTACTAATCAATTTTTCTAATTGCAAAATATCCTCTTCTCGTAAAATAGAGCCTGTCGGATTATTGGGCGTGTTGATAATAATCATACGCGTGCGCCCATTTACAAGGCGTTTTACAGAATCCCAGTTCACTTTATAGCTCGGATATTCTAAGGCTACACACACAGGTGTGCCTCCCGCAAGCTGAATAGCAGGCAAATAGGAATCATAAGCAGGTTCTATCACAATGACCTCATCTCCCTCGCGAATAACACTCATAATGGCGCAAAACAGAGCCTCTGTTGCGCCTGATGTTACCGTAATTTCGCTTTCAGGGTGATAAGTTGCGCCATATTTGGCTTGAATCAAGTTTGCAATCCCTTCTCGCAAAGCAGGCACACCTGTCATCGGAGCATACTGATTCATGCCACGCATCATGGCGCGATTCACCATTTCTAACAATTCAGCATCACATTGGAAATCGGGAAAACCTTGTGAGAGGTTTATCGCATTTTTTTCCGCCGCCAACGCTGACATGACAGTAAAAATAGTCGTTCCCACTTGGGGAAGTTTAGAGGTCAAGGTAAAACTCATAGTGTAAGTATTGTGGATTTCGCGCAGATTTTCGCAGATAAGGGACGCAGATTTTCACAGATAAGAAAAAATAATTTGCGAAAATCTGCGGTTAAATCTGCGTTCATCTGCGTGAAATCAATCTTCATTTTGCTTAAAAAAAGTGATAATTTCTTGAAAAATCCCCAACAACTGCGGCAGATTTCCCAAATAATATTTTTGATTGTCTATTTCTATTTTGTCCGTCAATTTCATGAAAAGCCAGTCATCACCCGTAGTTACGCAGCCATACATGACCTTTGTTTGCTTATTTTTTCGCTCATTATACATTTTTGCTCCTATCATTTGCGCTGCACATTGCGGAATCCCAATTTCCACATCATTCTTTTTTGCCTCCACAACTTGAAAAATAGGCGTATTCATGTCAAAACTGCCCGTATCTTTTGCCACAATGAAATCACATTCCCCCTTCAATTTATCGTCAATATTGAGGCTATCTCCCGAATAAATGGTTACATACTTGTCATTTCTGTTGCGCATTTCTATCAAAATCGGCATCACAATCAATTCTGACTTAGCTTTTTTGCTTCTTACAGGCAGTTCTTTCGCAATTTGAAGGGCATTTTGCAGCCATTCACTTGGCGCAAGCGGCTGAATTTCTCCAAAAAGGGGCTGTATATGATTATTTAAGCCATAGTTTTCTGCAATTTCCGATAAAGTATAGTCGATGTAAGCCATAATTTTATTTTTTGCCTAAATTCTCGCCACAAAAGTAGCAACAAATCTGCAAACTCTCACTTTTTTCCCTAACTTTGCAGCAAAATTTAATGATTCGTTCACGCAGATTTTCGCAGATTAAAGCAGATTTCGCAGATGTATCATTTTTGGCGCGCAGATTTTCGCAGATTAAAGCCATTTTTCATTTCTCATTTCACATTTCTCATGCCCATTATCGCTCCTTCTATACTTGCCGCAGATTTTGCCAATCTTGGCAGAGACATCGAAATGATTAACCGCAGTGAAGCGGAGTGGATTCATTGTGATGTGATGGACGGCAAATTTGTGCCGAATATTTCTTTTGGAACGCCCATTTTGTCGGCTGTGAAAAAACTGAGTCCCAAAGTCATAGACGTGCATTTGATGATTGTGGAGCCTGAAAGGTACCTTGCGGATTTCAAAAAATGTGGCGCAGATGTGCTGACGGTGCATGTAGAAGCAAGTATTCATTTGCATAGAACCTTGTGTGCGATTCGGGAATTGGGCATGAAGGCAGGGGTAGCCCTCAATCCGCATACGTCTTTGAGCAGCATTGCGGAGGTGTTGCCTTTGATAGATGTCGTGTGTTTGATGTCTGTAAATCCGGGTTTTGGGGGGCAAAAATTCATTTATTCAATCATAGACAAAACGGCGCGCCTCAAAGCAATGATTTTGGCACAAAAAACGGATACTTTGATAGAAATTGATGGCGGCGTAAACAAAGACACAGGGACTTTTTTGGTGGAAGCTGGGGCAGATATTTTGGTCGCAGGGAACTTTGTTTTTGCTTCGCATACGCCCGAAAAAACAATAGCAGAATTGAGGGCTTTGTAGGTTCACGCAGATTTCCGCAGATGACATGCTTTTATTTTTGACAAGATTGACAAGATAAACAAGATAGAAGATTAGATAGTTTTCATTTTTCATTTCCACGCCTCCATTTGTGTAAGTGAATGTTCACTGCTAACTGATGACTGCTAACTGTTATGGGTTTTTCCTATCTCGAAAATATTTATTGGATAATTCTGCTACCCTTAGCTATATTTTTGACCTTAGTCCTTTACAGGCGCGTCAAAAATATCACAAATGCTTGGTTTAGTGGGTATTATATCGAAATGAACCTGCCTTTGCTCAAAACAGGATTGAGGGCATTGGCATTGCTATGTATTTTTGTAGCCTTATTAGGACCCTATTGGGGCAGGTCAGACCAAAGCGTGAACGAAATGGGGCGAGAAATCTATATTTTACTCGACCTTTCGGCAAGCATGAATGTAGATGACATGAAACCTACCCGCCTTGACAAAGCCAAAAAAGAACTGCATATCCTCCTCGAATCCCTCAAAGGAGACCATATTGGCATTATCACTTTTTCCTCACATGCCTACGTGCAATGCCCTATCACCCGCGACCACAAAGCCGTTAGCATGTTTTTGGATTTGGCAGAAACTTCGCAATTTGCGCAAACAGGCACAGATATTCGGGGGGCTTTGTTGATGGCATTAGACCGTTTTACCAATGCCGAAAAAAGGTCGGACAGGGTAAGTCGTGCGATTGTGCTGCTCACAGATGGCGAAGATTTTGGCGAAGGCTACAATTCCATTTTGGATAGATTAAACAAAAATAACATAAAGGTTTTTCCCGTAGGCATTGGCACAAGTGAAGGCGGCTCTGTTCCTGAATTGTCGAATGGCAAAATTCGGGGGCATAAACACAGGCAAGACGGGAGTTTGGTCATTTCCAGCCTCAAAGATGAGGGACTCAAAGTGATGGCTGATAAATTTGATACGCCCTACATTTGCCTTGACAATCCTTCCAAAAACTTGAAACAATTGGACGATTATATACGTACCCTCAGTGCCTCATCTTTGGCAACTCGGCAGGGAAAAGTGGAAAATAGCAAATATTATTTTTTTGTGGGTTTGGGATTGCTGTGTTGGGTGGCGACTTTGTTTATGATGCCGAGAGAAAAGCACTTCATTTAGGCAAAAAAACGCACAATATACTCCAAAACCCCCAATAATTTCCCCAAATCGCTCAAATAATAGCGTTCTGTATCCACAATCGCCACCTTATTTTCTAATTTTAAAAACAGCCATTCCGAACCTGTTGTAACACAGCCCCAAATCGTTTCAAAGGTTTTTCCATGCTTTTCATTGAAAATACGTGCGCCTTCCATTTGTGCAATACACTGCGGCAACGCCCTTTTGAGGTCTTGGTCTTTTGCCTCAATCATGCAAAAAATAGGCGTATCTAAGTCATATTTTTGCGCCCCATATCCCAAAATAAAATCACATTCCCCATTCAATTCTTTTTGCTTATCTGCCTCCAATTCTGCCCCCGAATAAACCGAAAATTTGCTCCCATTTCTGTCCTGCAATGCCATCAAAATAGGAAAAACAATGGCTTCTGAGCGAGATTTTTCGCTAAAAAAAGCCGCCTTTTTCCCCATTTTTAACACGGTTTTCAGCCATTCCTCTGGCTCTTGTGCGACAATCGGTGGAAATAAGTCTTGATATACATCATCTATCCCCAAATCCTCCCGTATTTTTGAAAAAGTAAATGTGCTATATGCCATAGAAATATGAAATAAAGGACAAATATACTAAAAAATTTCCTACTCTAAAGAAAAAAAGGCTAAATTTTTCGGCTTTTGAATCTAAAAACCGCAAAGTTCGCAAAGAAAGCCCACGCAAAGGGCGCAAAGTTAGAAATTGTTGAGTTATTCCTTTGCGAACTTTGCGGTTCCTTTGCGAACTTTGCGGTAAAACGAGAGATTTGCGTTTTGTCAGCTCTGATTTCTTTTCAGCAGGGAAAATTTCGCTGTTTTATTTTTATTTTTGTAGCGGTCATTTTTTTCCTAACTTTGTAGGCTCGTTTTAACCAATAATCTAAGCCATAATGAAAATACCTAAAATTATCTTTTTTCTTGCTTTTATTTCGGCGATTTGCAGCATAAAAGCGCAATCTCCCCAAAAAATTTGTATGATTCCGCCTATTTATGAAACCATTTATGACCGAATATTGGTTTTCCCTGAACGAAAGACATGGGAATGTGAATATCAAGGAGGGCTGATTTATGACACAATTACGGAAAGAAAAATGGTACAGGAAGAAAAACAACGTTGGGAAAAAGGGAAAAAAGACCCTTGTTGCCCAGAAGACAACTGTTTTAGAATGACTTTGGTTACTTTTCCTGCCGAGTATATAACAACTCAAACAATACACCTTGTGCAATTTGCCGAAATGTATGATACAATTGCTACCCCTGTTTTGATACGGGAGGAAACAGGAAGATGGGAATATAGAAAAGACAATAATTGCACATGCGCAAATCCTGACGATTGTCGTGTAATGTGTTTAGTTACGATTCCTGCGGAATATATAATGGTGCAAAACATTCGCCCTAAAAAGAAATATGAGCATCTGTTTCATTGTAAAGAAGCGATGATTCCTGCCGTTTACAAAACGATTACCAAACGGAAAATACTTGTTCCTGCACAACTTGTGGCTGTACCTGAAAATGAGTCGATTGTTAAGGAAACAGAAAATACGGCTATTTTTTCTGTTTATCCCAATCCTTGTACTTCGACTTTATTTCTCCATGTTTCACAAGCTCCTACAATCGAAAAGGTAAATATAGAAATTTGGAGCATAGAAGGAAAATTATGTCAAAAAATAGAAACGTCCGTAGCTGATAGTGAAATTTCCGTAGCAAATTTGAGCGAAGGCATTTATATTTTGAGCGTTTCCACACATGAAAAAAGTGAAAATCTGCGTTTTATAAAACAATAATTTTTCGGGTTCCAATGAAAACATTTCTCCTTATATTTCTCAGCATTTTGGGCGGCGGCATCGGCGTAGAAGAGGCATATCGTTTATTTCAGCAAAAAAACTACGCACAAAGCCTCATAGCTTACAAAAATGCTTTGCCAAAATATACTGACGCAGGGCAGAAAATTAAGTTTAACATTGCGCAGAATTATGTGGAAATAGATTCTATAGAAGTGGCGATGGCATATTATCATCAAGCTATGGAAGGCAAAGAAAATGCGATTCGGGCAAAAGCATGGAATAACATCGGGCAATTATCTGCCGCAACCAATCAAAAAGAGGCGATAGCTGCTTTCAAAAAAGCCTTGCAAGAGAACCCAAATGATGAAAAAGCCCGCTATAATTATGAGTTATTGTTGCGCCTAAATCCGCAAGTAGCGCAGTCAGATTCTACGCAAGAGCAGGACGAAAATCCTACCCCAGACAAGGAAAGAGAGCAAAAAAATGCCGACTATTTTCAGAAAAAATTTGACTATTATGGGCACCAAGACACTGAAAGTCAGCCAACTATCAAAAATTATGATTCTATTCCCCTCGACCGAGCCGTAGAATTGTTGGAGGCTATGAAAGAGCATGAAATGAAATTTCTGCAACAACTTCGCAAAAGTGCCGCAGAAAAAAACAATGATAAAAAACAAAAATCGGAATGGTAAGAAGCAGTTAGCAGTCATCAGTTAGCAGTAAACCTTTGGGGACATTTGCGAAAATCTGCGTCTTACCTCTGCGTTCATCTGCGAGAAAATAAAAAAAAACATGTATTCCACTTTACTCAAAGACAAATTTCCAGAAGATTCCCGCAAAGGGCTATACAAAACCCCAGCTTTGCCTGCGCAAAAGTTGGGCAAAATATTGACTTCTGAAACCCGTATTAGCAGCCCTAATGACGTGATAGCCATGCACTTAAACGAAGGTTTTTTTAGCTCAAGCTATGTTATTTTTACGGATAAAAATTGCTATTATCCCAATGGCGCGTTTTTGTTGGAAGATTTCCGAGAATTTCAGTTCAAAAATGGGGATTGTACTATCATGGCAAATCAGAAAGGCAATTATACTTCGCATAAATTTACGGTTTTGAACGCAGAAGTTGCGGAGATTTTGCGCAAAGTCTTTCAAAATATTCAATCTTATGACCCGACTCTTGTGGCAGATACAAGTGCAAAAGCAGGGACAGATTATCGTAAATTTGAAGGAAAAGCCCTTGATTGGCTGCTATTACGGGACGAGATTATGCTAACGATTGATTTGTTATATGATAAATTCAATGAGGGGAAACTTTCTTTATTGGAATATGAAGATAAAAAGCAGCAGTTATTGGACAGATTGTGAACTCCCATTTAAAAAATGGCAGCTACGGGTTGGGGATGACCAGATTTTTGGTAGAAGAGAGGCTTACCTTTTCCCCTATCTCAAAAGCCTCATATTGCCCAAAAGGATTCATAACTTTTATTTCAAAACCCTGAAAATCAAGGATATATTCTATGAAAATGCCTGTAAATAAGCGTTCTTTTACCTGAATATTCGTGTCTTTTTC